>JAACVI010000200.1 GCA_009992505.1 Myxococcales bacterium | reverse complement strand
GCGAGAGCTCTCGGACGAGCTGGCCACCTTCGTGCGCGCCGTGCACTCGGCGCCCGAGGCGGCGCTGGAGGACGAGGCAGGCGCTGGCTATCAGGACGCGGGCGCGCCGAGCGCAGCGGACGCCGGCACCGCGCAGACCCAGGCGTCCCCAGGCGCCCACGCCCCAGGGGCTCCCGCGGGCCGCGCCCCGGCGCTGACCTCCCCGAGCGCGCCCAGGCCGAGTGGTCCCGTGCCACCCGCCGCCATGCCGGGTCGAGTACACTGAGCCCCGGGCACGCTCGAATGAGGAGGCGTCTCGCAATGAGAACAGTTAGGGCGACGGTTGGCTGGGCAGGGGCCGTGTTGGCCATCACTGCATTCGCGCTGGCGAGCTGCGGCGGCGGAGGTGGTGGTGGTGGTGGTGTCGACGAGGACGCGGGGGTGGATGCGGGGCGCGACGCCAGCGCCGCGGACGCGAGCGTCCGCGGCGACGCCGGCCTCGATGGCGCCCTGCCGGACTCCGGTCCCGACGGGGGTTCGACGTCCGCACCGACCGCATCGCAGCTGCTCGCGAGATTTGCGCGCTGCACGGGCGACGTGATCAAGGGCGGCTTCGGTCTCGACGGCGCTGGCGACATCGCCATGCGCACCTGCGGCAGCGCCGTGGTCTGGCAGGCCGACATGGACGTCGACTGCGACGGCACGCCGACCTCGCCCTGCGACACGGATCCCACGGGACAGCCCCAGACCAGCATCGTGGACCTCGCGCCCGACGGCGACGTCGACGCCACGGTCCTGCCCTACTTCGTCATCCCCCTCGGCCTCCCCGAGAGCCCCTGGTACGCGGCTCACGGCATCGAGCTCGGTCAGGTGGGCGCGGTCATCTATCACGGCGAGGTGCGCTACGGCATCTTCGCCGACGAGGCCGGCGGCTGGTTCATCGGCGAGGCCTCCTACGCCATGTGCCAGCTCTTCCTCGGCGCTCCGACGGGTGGTGGGGATCCGTGCAGCCCGATCGACGGAGGCATCGATCCGGCCGAGGTCAGCTACGTCACCTTCACGGGCCCGACGGCGCGAGCCACCGGGCGCGACATCTACGAGCACGCGCGTCACGTCGCGATCGGTGAGGTCTCCGCCGCGAGCTGGCTGGCCGAGCCTTAGGTCGCGTCGTCGTCAGCGCGGAAGGTCGCGCGGATCCGCGGCACGAATGCGTCTAGCCGAGCTCGATGTGTTGGCCGACCTCGAGCTCCCCGGGCTCGTCGTGCACGACGTTCACGCCGAAGCGCACCTTGCCGTCGTGCTTTCGGAAGCTGGCGAGGGTGCGCAGGGGTTCCTCGTCGCGACCGCCAGTGAGGGGATCCACGGTCGTGATGGCGCAGCGCTCGCACGGTTTGACCGCGCGCATCGCGACATCTCCGACGGTGAAGGACGTCAGCTCGTCCTCCGCCCAGGCAGGCAGACCCGAGACCACCAGGTTGGGCCGAAAGCGCCGCATGGAGAACTCACGTCCGGCTCGCGCCTCGAGATCCGCGAGGGACGCCTTGCTGGTGAGCAGGAGCGGATAGCCGTCGGCGAAGGAGACGAGGTGGCCTGCGCCGGCGCGCGCCGGGTTCGCCACGCGGGTCGCGTCCTCGGGCAGGCGCACGAGCCGCACGGACCTGTCGAGGGCGCGCCTGAAATAGGCCGAGGCCTCGGGGCACAGGATGGCCGACACCTTGTCCTTCCAGACGCGTACCTCGACCCGCTCCCCGTCGCCGTGGAGCGGGATGTGGATCGCGCCCATCGCGTCGTGGCTGACCATCACGTCGTCGCCGTCGAAGCCGCAATGGAAGAGCGCCATCGCCGGCTCCTCGCGTTGAGTGACGAAGACGCCGGCGTCGTCCACGAGCATGAAGCGTCGATCGTGCGCCAAGCCTCGAGCATCCAGTGATGCGCGCTCGAGGCTCAGGCCACCGCAGCTCTTGATCGGGTAGATATGGAGTGAGGAGAGGTGCACGCCCCACCATACCACCCCTTAGCGAAGCTCGGTTCGAACTTCGCTGTGACGACCGACCGCTGTGACGACCGATCGATGTGACGATCCGTCGTGCGCGATCAGTCGCCGCTTTGAACGAAGAGATCGTTCACGAAGAGCGTCAACAGACGCTCGCGAATGGAAGGCGGCAGAGAGTCGAGCACGGTGTTCACCTCGGCCATCTCGTGCGGCAGGCCCTGCCCGGACACGCCCGCGAGGCCGAGCATCTTCGCCATCACGTCCTCGGTGATGGCCTCGGGCGGCATGGCGCCGAAGAAGCCGCTGACCTGCGCGGCGAGCGCGGGCAGATCGGTCTTCGGGTTGGCGCGCGCGGCGCGAGCGGCGTCGGCCAGCGCGCTGAGGAAGGGCTCCTCGAAGCCATGGTTTCCCGGATCCACCGACAGGTGGATGTTGGCCGGGTAGTCCTCGAAGGAGAGCTGGGGCTGCACGTACCAGCCGCGCTCCCGCATCAGGTCGGCGAGCTGGAAGAGGTTCACGTCGTCCGACACGAAGGAGATCAAGCTCATCTCCGGCTGGGCCAGGAGCCTGAGGCCGTCGATGGCTTCGATGCCCTCGACCAGGGCGTCGGTCGTCTGCTTGATGCGCCGGGTCAGGTCGAGGTAGCCCTCTTCGCCCAGGAAGCGCAGCACGGCCCACGCCGCCGCCAAGGGTCCCCCGCTCTTGCTGCTCTGAATGGTGGTGTTGACGATGGTGTAGCCCGTCCAGTGCGAGGTCGCGAAGAGCTGGTGCTTGCGCAGGTCGCTGTTGCGATAGAGCACGACGGACGCGCCCTTGGGACAGTAGGCGTACTTGTGCAGATCCATCGAGATGCTCGAGACGCCATCGACCGTGAAGTCGAAGTCTGGCACCTCGTGGCCGAGCTTGCGGAAGTAGGGGAGCAAGAAGCCGCCGATGCAGGCGTCCACGTGCATCCACACGCCGCGCTCCTTGGCCAAGGCCGCGAGCTCCACGATCGGATCCACGACGCCGTGGGCGTAGGAGGGTGAGGAGCCGACGATCAGGATGACGTCGTCGTTCATCAGCTCGCGCGCCGCGTCCATGTCGGCCTTGAAGGTCTGCTTGTTCACCGGCAGCGGCAGCACCTCGACGCCCAGGTAGTGGGCCGCCTTGTGGAAGGCCGCGTGGGCCGTCACGGGCAGGAGCATCTTGGGGTTCTTCACCTCGGGGTGCGTGACGCGAGCGTGATCGCGCGCGGACTTCACCGCGAGGATGATGCTCTCCGTGCCACCGCTCGAGAAGTTGCCGACCACGTCCTGGTCACCACGCAGGTGGTTCGCAGCCATGGAGACGATCTCGTTCTCGAAGCGCAAGAGGCTCGGGAAGACCGTGGGATCGAGGGCATTCTCGGTGAGGAACTCGGAGAAGGCGCGCTTGGCGACCTTCTCGACCGCGAGGCCACCGTCGAAGGTGTAGCCGAAGACGCGGCCCTCTCTCCACGGCAGGTCGCCGCTGCGGAAGTCTTGCATGGCGGCGAAGAGGTCGGCCTCGCTCGCACCCTTCTCTGGAATACGCATCGTCATCTTCTTGCTCCTCGCGGCTCTGCCGCGGCTTGTCTTGCGTCCCGCGACGTCGTCATCGACGTCGGCGAGCGCCGTGCTCGATCAGATCGAGGGCCTGCTGGCCCATCTCGGCGAGGTCTGCGCGGGCTCCGCCGGCGAACCACTCCGCCAGGGTCGCGCGGATCGCGCCCATCATCGCTCCGGCCAGGATGCGCGCCTCGCGCTCCTGCTTCGCGCCATGTGCGCCGCGTCCGAGGGCGGCCGCCAGCGCCTCCTCCCAGCGCCGGTCGAGCTTCCGCTCATAGGCCAGGAGCTGGGGCGCGCTCTCGATCAGCTGATGCTGGACCAGCATGTCCTTGGCCTTGCCCATGTACTCGTCCGCCAGCGCGAGCAGCGCGCGGCGGATGCTGTCGAAGGGCTCTTCGTCCGCGCTCGCCTCGCCCAGGATGGCCTCGAAGCGCGTCAGCCGTTCTCCGTCCCAGGGGAAGACGACGGCCTCCTTCTCCGGGAAGTAGCGGAAGAAGGTGCGGCGTGAGACCTGCGCCTCGGCGGCCAGGTCGTCCACCGTCGTGCCGGCGAAGCCGCGCTCCGAGAACAGCACCATGGCCGCGTCGAAGAGCGCCTCGCGTGTGCGCTCCTTCTTGCGGTCCCGTAGGTTCGTGGCCAGCTCCATGGCCGGAACATAACCTGATGGCACTGAGTGTCAATAGGCACCCAGTGCTTTTCGCCAGGCGCTCTCTTTGGCCTCGAAGGCCGGTAGGCTGGGGCGGCCGTTGGGCTCGTCGCCGGTCGAACGCGTGCGGACGCGTCTGCGTCTGCTGGCCCGCGCCGTGAAGCGTCGTAGCGTCCGCGTCCGATGCCAACTCCCCCAGACGATCGTGTCGCGCGCACGCTGCGACTCTCCGTCTACGACGGCGTGGGGTACTCGGTCATGGTCGGAGCCGGCGAGAGCTACTTCGTGCCGTGGGCCATCTTCCTCGGCGCCTCCAATGGGGTGCTGGGGGCGCTGGTGGCGTTCCCCCAGCTGATAGGCTCTCTCTCGCAGTTGGCGACCGAGTGGCTGATCCGCCTCGCCCGCTCTCGTCGGCGCTTGGTGCTGTGGTGCGTGTCGCTTCAGGCGCTGACCTTCGTGCCGATCTTCGGTCTCACGTGGTGTCCCGCCCATTGGCGCTCGGCGGTGCTCGTCACGAGCGTCTGCGCCTACTGGACGTTCCAGCTGGTGGCTGCGCCCGCCTGGAGCTCCTGGCTCGGTGACCTCGTGCCGTCGGCGCATCGCGGGGCGTATTTTGGCCGACGCAGTCGCGTCATGCAGCTCGCGACCTTTGGCAGCATGTTGCTCGCCGGTCTGGCGCTGACGGAGTTTCGCGACCATCGCGCGGCGTGGTGGGGGTTCGCGGCCATCTTTGGCCTGTCTCTGCTGGCGCGGCTCGTCTCGTTCGCGCTCTTGTGGATGCAGCACGAGTCCACCGCCGCGACTGCACCGGACCAGAGCGCCTGGCTCAGCCTTCGCCGCACGTTCGAGAACCCTCCGCGCAGGCGCCTCGTCCTCTACCTGAGCTCCATGAGCTTTGCCGTGTACGTCGCGGCTCCCTACTTCGCGCCCTTCATGCTTCGGACTCGTGGCGGAGGGGGATTGGCGTGGTCCTACGCCACGTTCACTTTGGTGACGGGCATCGCGGTGCTCTCCAAGTTCGTCTTCCTGCCGCTCTGGGGACGCGCCGCCGATCGCTTTGGCGCGCGACGCTGCCTCGTGCTCTCCGGCTGGCTCATCGTCGCCCTGCCCCTGCCCTGGCTCGTGCCCGCCACCTGGCCCAAGGCCCAGCTCGTCGTGCTCTTGCTGGCGCAGGTGTGGTCCGGATTGGCCTGGGCGGGACACGAACTGTGCTCGTTCACGTTTTTGCTGGAGTCCGCACCCGCCGCTGAACGCACTCGCCTGGCAGCCGCCATGAGCATGGCGAACGGCATCATGCTCTTCGCCGGCGCCTCGCTGGGTGCGCTCCTGGTCAAGCTGGCCCCGCTGGGACTCAACCCGTTCCTGTTCGTCTTCTGCGCGTCCTCCGCGCTGCGGCTGCTCGTCGTCGCCATGCAGGTTCGGCAGCTGTCCGAGGTGCGACCCATGGAGCCCATCAGCTATGGCTCGCTGCTCTTTCGCGTGGTCTCCGTGCGCCCGCAGGCGGGCGCCGTCCTACGCTTCTTCCCGCCTCGCCCGCGTCCCCCCACGACCACTCCCTCGGACTCTTCGTCGAGCTGAAGGAGCTAGCGCTGCGTCAGGGTTCGTCGGCCAGGTGTCGGTTCGCGGGGGTGATGGCGAGCACGAGGGCGCCCGCTTCCAGGCCGCCCTGCTGGCGCGTGATGTGGCTGACCAGGAGCGTGGCGCCGTCGTCGTGCAGCCAAGGTCGCGGCGCGCCCGGGTCGTCGCCCTTGAAGGAGGCCGCGCCGTAGCGTTCGAAGAGCACGCCATCCGAGCTGGCGGAGACGCTGATTATGCGCGTGCCGTCGTCCTCGGGCACTTCGAAGTAGACGCGGATCACCCTGCGACCGCTGGGCGTGATGGCCGCCGTGGCGCCGGGCATGCTCGGAATGCCTTCCGTCGGAGCGTCGGGCCCGGGCTCGGGCGTCGTCGTGTAGATGGGGTCGATGGCCGGCGTCGAGGGATCGGTGTCCACCGGCGTGAAGCTCAGGCCGTCGTCGCTGCGCGCCACACGCACGCCGTCACCGACGTCGTAATAGAGCAGCACGCCCTCGGAACCGAGATCCACCACCGCCGGGCTACGCGGCGTGCCGCCTGCGCCGGTGCTGGCGTCCGGAGCCAGGATGGGTCCATCGCCCACGCGCGTGAGCGCTGCGTCGGGCGCGCTGGCTTCCGCGACGCCGATGCCACCGGCGGCCGCATAATAGAGGCGCAGTCGTCCGTCCGCGAGCATGACGGGGCAGGGATCGAAGACCTCTCCTCCTTCCCAGCTCTGCTCGGCCGAGAGCACGCGCTCACCAGGGGCGAAGCCGGGCAGGGAGACGGACTCGCCCGCGAGCGTGCCGCTGAAGCCGCCCGATGCCGCGCGGTAGATCCCTCGCCCGTCGGCCTGTGCCCAGTCGATGGCGTAGGAGGGGAGGGTCGCGTCGCGCTCGGGTGGGTCTGCCAGGATCTCGGCGGCGGCGTAGAAGAGCTGCCCGCCCGCGGCCGCGCCGCTGTCGACGAAGAGCGCGTGCGCGTCCACGGCCTGACCCGCCGGGGCGCGAGG
>JAACVI010000527.1 GCA_009992505.1 Myxococcales bacterium | reverse complement strand
ATACGGCCCGGTAACCGTGTCCGGTCTCCGCGGTGTCGTCGCTGTGGTGGCGGGCGTTGGCCACAGCCTGGCCCTGAAGTCTGACGGCACGGTCTGGGCCTGGGGGTATAACGGTTACGGCCAACTGGGCGACGGCACGATTACTGAGCGGCACAGTCCGGTGGCCGTCTCCGGCCTGACCGGCGTAATTTCCGTGGCGGCGGGCTACCACCACAGCCTGGCCCTGAAGTCTGATGGCACGGTTTGGGCTTGGGGCGCTAACTATACAGGTCAACTGGGCGACGGCACGGCCACTGAGCGACACACCCCCGTGAAGGTGACCGGCCTGACCGGCGTGATCGCCGTGGCGGCGGGTGCCTACCACAGCTTGGCCCTGAAGTCTGATGGCACGGTCTGGGCCTGGGGTTCGAACGGCTACGGCCAACTGGGCGACGGCACGACCACTGACCAGGTAAGCCCGGTGGCGGTGACGGGCCTGACCGGCGTGGTCGCAGTGGTAGGGGGGAGCTACCACTGCCTGGCCCTTAAGGGCGACGGTACGGTCTGGGCCTGGGGCTATAACGGTGAAGGCGAACTGGGCGACGGCACGGTGACCGAGCGACACAGCCCGGTGGTGGTGACTGGCGGCCTGGCCAGCGTTATCGCTGTGGCGGCGGGGGGCTACCACAGCCTGGCCCTGAAGTCTGACGGCACGGTCTGGGCCTGGGGGTACAACGGCTCCGGGGAACTGGGGAACGGCACGACCACGCAGCAGTTGAGCCCGGTGGCGGTGTCCAGCCTCAGCGGCGTGGTAGCGGTTGCTGCCGGCGGCTGGCATACGCTTGCCGTAAAGGCGGGCGGCGCCGTGCTGGCCTGGGGCTATAACGGCGAAGGCGAACTGGGCGACGGCACCACCACGGATCGGCTAAGTCCGGTGCGCGCAGACGACAATTTCCCCGCCAGTGGGCTGATGCCTGCCGGCTGGGCGTCAACGGCGGGTTCGTCCAGCCCCTGGACGGTCTCCACCGATTCGATCCGGGCCGGGCCGTATGCGCTCAAGTCCGGTGTGGTGGGCGACAATGCCCACTCGGGTATCACCTACGCCGGTCATTTCCGCGACGGCTTTGTCCGCTTTCACCGTCGGGTATCGAGCGAGTCCAATGCCGACTACCTGCGCTTCTATGTCGATGGTGTGAAGCAGGGCGAATGGTCGGGCGCCGTACCCTGGGACACGGCGGGCGTCTACCTGATCGCCGGGGTGCATACCCTGGACTGGAAATACGAGAAGAACGCCAGCGGCGTGGCGGGCAGCGACGCCGCCTGGATCGACAGCGTGAGTTTGCC
>JAACVI010000199.1 GCA_009992505.1 Myxococcales bacterium | reverse complement strand
CCGTGCGCTCTTCTCGCTCATGCTCGCGGGCTACGCCGACGAACGCTTCGGCTCCTACGTCGCGCTTCGTCTCTGACGATCCAAGGCGTCCCGCATGGCATGGCTGGATCTCTGGGCTATACGGCGGGGATGGAATCCGTGACGGTCATTGGTGGTGGATTGGCGGGCACGGAGTGCGCGTTCCAACTCGCCGAGCGTGGCGTTCAGGTGAAGCTCGTGGAGCAGAAGCCCGTGCGCCGCACTCCGGCCCAGCATGGGGACGGGCTCGCCGAGCTCGTCTGCTCCAACTCCTTTCGTGGCGCCGCGCTGGCCAACGCCGTGGGACTGTTGAAGGAGGAGATGCGGCGTGCGGGCTCGCTGGTGATGGCGGTCGGCGAAGAGACGCGCGTGCCGGCGGGCGGCGCCTTCGCCGTCGACCGTGAGCGCTTCAGCGCGGAGATCACGCGACGCATCCACAGCCATCCGCGCATCGAGGTGGTGGCGGAGGAGATGAAGCAGCTGCCGCGCGAGGGACTCGCGGTGCTGGCCACGGGGCCGCTGACCTCGGACGATCTGGCCGCGGACCTGGAGCAGCTCGTGGGCCAGGCGGGCGTCGCCTACTACGACGCCATCGCGCCCATCATCAGCCTCGAGAGCATCGACATGGAGCGCATCTTCCGCGCCTCGCGCTACGACCGCGGCGGCGACGACGCCTACCTGAACGCGGCCTTTGACGAGGAGGGCTATCACGCCTTCATCCGCGCCATGGTCGAGGCGGAGAAGGTGCCCGCGCGCGAGTTCGAGCAGCCTCGCTACTTCGAGGGCTGCTTGCCGGTGGAGGTCGTGGCCGAGCGTGGCCCCGAGACCTTGGCCCACGGATGCATGAAGCCCGTCGGCCTCTTGGATCCGCACACGGGGAAGCGGCCGTACGCCGTGGTGCAGCTGCGCGCCGAGGACGATCCAGCCACGGCATACAACATGGTCGGCTTTCAGACGCGCATGACCTGGCCCGAGCAGCGCCGCGTGTTTCGCACCATTCCCGGCCTGGAGAAGGCCGAGTTCCTGCGCCTTGGCACCTTGCATCGCAACACCTTCGTGCGCGCGCCCTGGGTGCTCGACGACGCGCTTCGACTCACGGCGCTGCCCAACGTGCGCCTCGCCGGACAGATCACCGGCGTCGAGGGCTACATCGAGAGCGCGGCTTCTGGACTCACCGTCGGCATCGCGCTGGCCCGCGAGCTCCGGGGCGAAGAGCCCTTGCCGCCTCCGCCCGAGACGGCGCTCGGCGCGCTCTTCGGTCACACGCGCAAGGAAGTGCCGGACTACCAACCTTCGAACGTGATCTGGAGCATGTTCCCGCCGCATCCCGGCAAGCGCATGCGCCGCACGCTGAAGCGAGAGCGCCTGGCCAAGCGCGCGCTCGAGGCGCTCGAGCCTTGGTTGGCTGCGCTCGAGGGGCGCGAGGTTCGCGCACCCGTGATCGACGATGGATCCGCCGAGAATGCCGGATCCTCGACCCTCTCGGGCTAGTCTCGACGAGTGGCGCCGGACGAGCTCGCTTCCCAGATCGATGGCTTCCTGCGCGCGCTCGAGTTCGAGCGTCGCGCCGCGCCGCGGACGGTGGCGACCTACCGTCGTGATCTGCTGGCCTTCGCGGACTTCGTCCGTGCTCAGGGGCTGCCTACCGACGCGCGAATGCTCGGCCTCACTGCGGGCAGGGCGTGGCTCGGGACGCTCTTCGACGGTCGCAAACCGGCCACCCTCGCGCGCAAGCTCGCGGCTCTGAGGGCCTTCTATCGACATCTGCTGCGACGCGGCATCGTGCGCGACAATCCGCTGACCCGGCTGAAGTCACCGCGCTTCAAGCGTCCGCTTCCGCAGTTCCTGACCGCGACCGAGGCCGCGCGGGTGATGGAGGCGCCGGCGGCGGATGGCGTGCGGGACGAGCGCCTCGCCGCCAGGGACACAGCGATGCTCGAGCTCCTCTACGGCAGTGGCCTGCGCGTGAGCGAGCTGTGCGGTCTGACGCTCACCAGCGTCGACATGGCGCGGGCCGAGGCGCGCGTCGTGGGCAAGGGCGACAAGGAGCGACTGGTACCTCTGGGCACCCCGAGCCTGCGCGCCCTCGAGGCGTGGCGCGTCGAGCGTCCGCGTTGCCGTCACCCCAAGACCGACGCGCAACATCCCGACGCGCTCTTCCTGGGCATGCGCGGCACGAGCCTTTCCGTGCGTCAGGTCCAGAACATCGTGCGTCGCTACGGTGCGCTGGGTGCGGGTCGTGGGGATCTCCACCCGCACGCCCTGCGCCACAGCTGCGCGACACATCTCTTGGATGCAGGCGCCGACCTGCGCGCCATCCAGGAGCTGCTCGGCCACGCGAGCCTGTCGACCACGCAGCGCTACACGCACGTCAGCGTGGATCGCCTGATGGAGGTCTATGACGGCGCGCATCCCTTGGCGAAGCGCGGCGCGGGCGAGCCCGATTCCCAGGCATGACCCTGGCGCGAAGGCCCTCGGCCGACGTCAGAGGATGTAGCGCGCCAGCTCCGCGTCGCCGAGGATCGGCTCGAGCACACCCTTGACGTAGTCGCCGTCGATCACGAACGGCGCGGGCGGCTTCTCGGGCGCGCTGAAGGAGATCTCCTCGAGCAGCGCCTCCATGATGGTGTGCAGCCGACGGGCGCCGATGTTCTCGGCGCGCTGGTTGGCTTCGAAGGCGTAGCTGGCGATGGCCTCGATGGCGCTTGGCTCCAGCTTCAGGTCCACGCCTTCCGTGGCCAGGAGCGCCTCGTACTGGCGGGTCAGCGCGTTCTTCGGCTCCGTCAGGATGCGAACGAAGTCCTTCTGCTCCAGTGAGTCGAGCTCGACGCGAATCGGGAAGCGTCCCTGGAGCTCCGGTATCAGGTCCGAGATCGACGCGACGTGGAAGGCGCCCGCGGCGATGAAGAGCACGTGATCCGTCTTCACAGGGCCATGCTTGGTGCTCACGGTGGAGCCCTCGACGATGGGCAGCAGATCACGCTGCACGCCCTCGCGTGAGACGTCCGGTCCGCCGCCCGTCTGACGGCTCGCGACCTTGTCGATCTCGTCGAGGAAGACGATGCCCGACTGCTCCGTGCGCCTGCGCGCCTCGCGCACGACGCGGTCACTGTCGACCAGGCGCGCCGCCTCCTGTTGCTCCAGGATCTTGCGCGCTTCGGGCACCTTCACGCGACGTCGCTTGGTCTTGCTGGCGAAGCCCGGGAGCTGGGAGAGCATGTCGCGCAGGTTGACCTCCATCTCCTCCATGCCCTGGTTGCCGAAGATGGTCATGAAGGGGTTGCCCTGGTCGGCGACCTCGAGCTCCACCTCGCGCTCGTCGAGCTCGCCCTGGCGTAGTTGCTTGCGCAGGGCCTGAAGCTCGCCCTCCGCCAGGCGCTGTGGCGGCTTGCGCTCGGCCTGCCCGCTCGGGCCCACGATGAAGGGTCCGAAGGCGGGCGGCGGCGTGGGCGTGGGCGCGACGCTCGCCTCGCGCGAACCCGCGGCGAGCATGTCCAACAGACGCTCCTCCGCGTGTTCCTCGGCGCGCACGCGCACGAGCTCGACCTCCTCGGCCTGCACGATCTGGATGGCCGCCTCGAGCAGGTCTCGGATCATCGACTCCACGTCGCGACCGACGTAGCCGACCTCGGTGAACTTCGACGCCTCGACCTTCACGAAGGGCGCGCGCGCGAGCTTGGCCAGTCGCCGCGCGATCTCCGTCTTTCCCACGCCCGTGGGGCCGATCATGATGATGTTCTTGGGCGCGATCTCGTCGCGCAGCGGCTCGGGGACCTGCTGCCTGCGCCAGCGGTTGCGCAGCGCCACGGCCACGGCGCGCTTCGCCTTGTCCTGCCCGATGATGTAGCGGTCGAGCTCGCCGACGGTCTCGCGTGGTGTGAAGGCTCGGTCGTTCACTTCGACGGCTCCTCGACGAGGATCTCGCCGTTCGTGTAGACGCAGATCTCGGAGGCGATGCGCAGCGATTCTTCGGCCACCTCGCGCGCGCTCTTGTCCGTGTGGCGCAGGAGCGCCCGTGCCGCGGCCAGGGCGTAGGGCCCGCCCGAGCCGATGGCGACGACGCCCTCGTCGGGTTCGATGATGTCGCCCGTGCCGCTGAGGACGAAGGTGTATTCGGTGTCCATCACCACCAGCATGGCCTCGAGCTTCCGCAGGTAACGATCCGTGCGCCAGTCCTTGGCCAGCTCCACGGCCGCGCGCCTGAGCCCGCCGCGGTGCGCCTTCAGCTTGGACTCGAAGCGCTCGAGCAACGTGAAGGCATCGGCGCTCGCGCCCGCGAAGCCGGTGACGATGCGCCCGTCTGCGATCACGCGGATCTTGCGCGCGTGGGCCTTCATGATCGTCTGCCCGAGGGAGACCTGCCCGTCGCCGGCCATGGCCGATTGGCCGTCCTTGCGCACGGCGATGATGGTGGTGGAGCGGAACAGGTCAGCCATGGAGCCTCAGTTCAGGGTAGGGCGCCCAAGCTAAGGACGGGGTCCGAGGGTGTCAACGCAGCCAGGGGCCGGTCCGAGTGCTATACCGGCCGCCTCATGCAGGATCTCATCTCCAAGGCCGCCGTCCTCCAAGAGGCGCTCCCCTACATCCGCAGCTTCCACGGCGACGTCTTCGTGATCAAATATGGCGGTCACGCCATGATCGACGAAGCGCTGCGCGACGGCTTCGCGCGCGACGTGGTGCTGATGAAGTACGTTGGCCTGCACCCCGTGGTCGTGCACGGCGGCGGGCCGCAGATCGATCAGATGGTCGAGGCCATGGGCGCTCACAGCGAGCGCCTGGATGGTCTGAGGGTGACCAACGACGCGACCATGGAGGTGGTCGAGATGGTGCTGGGCGGCAAGCTCAACCAGGGCATCGTCTCGCTCATCGGCAAGCACGGAGGTCGCGCGGTCGGGCTCACGGGGCGCGACGACCGCTTCATCGAAGCGAAGAAGATCGATCTCATGACGACGAAGAGCGGCCAGGAGGTCGATCCGGGGCGCGTGGGGGAGGTGGTGAAGGTGCGGCCTCAGGTCGTGCGCGACCTGATCGACGGCGGCTTCATCCCGGTGATCGCGCCCATCGCCGTCGACGCCGACGGAATGAGCCTGAACGTCAACGCCGACACGGTCGCGGGGCACGTCGCCGAGGCGCTCGGCGCGCGCAAGCTGCTCCTGCTCACGGACATCGAGGGCGTGCGTGGGCGCGACGGAGAGATCCTCAGCTCCCTCAGCCTCGAGGAGGCGCGGGCCTTGAAGGCCGAGGGCGTGCTCGAGGGCGGCATGATCCCGAAGGTACGGTGCGCCCTCGCGGCCTTGGCCAGCGGCGTGAACAAGGCCCACATCCTCGACGGACGCGTCAAGCACGCCATCCTGCTCGAGATCTTCACCGACGCCGGCGTAGGCACCGAAATCGTGCGCTGAAGAAGGCCCGTCGCTCCACTCGCTCGCGGCGAATGGTGCTATTTTGACGGCACGGTGCAGTGGGAGGAGTCGATGAGCCGACATCGCGTGCGTTCGCGAGCTGGGCCTCGCGCGAGGACCGCGGGAGTCCACGCATGCCGGGCGTGTGGGCATCGTGCGGCGCGATGGATTTGGCTGGCCTGCTTGGTGGCCGCCTGCGGCGGCTCGGCTCCACGCGCCACCTCCGTGCCACTGGTCGTTCCATCCACGAGTGCGCGAGTGGATGGCTGCACTTACGCGGAAGTGGTCCGTCAGGTCCCCTTCGCGACGTCACGGGGCCGCTGGCCCGCGCTCTGGTTGCGTTGGGCTCAGTTCACGGCCTCGCTCCACGCGACCGCGCCCGACGTGAACGCTGCGCTCGCCCTCGACGCGCAGGCGCAGGTGGGCGGCTTCGATCTCACGGGCACGCTGACCGACGACGCGCTCGTGCTGCGCGACGCGACCTACTTTGGGCCGCTGGTGCTGGCGCCCGCGGGCGTGTCACCGGCGCTGGAGCGCATGGTCGACGGGCGCGTGCGGGCCCTCGTGCTGCCAGTGGGCCCCGACGCCTCGTTCTCTCGCGTGCGTTTTCAGCAACCTCTCGAGTCCGAGCTCCAGTGTACGGCGCTTCGTCTTCGTGAGAACAGACGACCCGTCGATGCGCTGCGCACCGCCCGACGTGTTCTGGGGTTGGCGCCGAACGCCGTGTCGACCGAGCTCCGGGCCCGCGCTTCGTTCGTGGACAAGCGCGACATGGATTCATCGAGGTCGCTCCCCATCCCGACGATCCCTTGCGCCTCGACGGGCACGCTAGCTTGTGGATCGCCGAGAGCGCCCCGCGCTCTTGCGACCAAGCCCCTCCTGTCCGTGGTTGGGCGCCGAGGATGCTGGCGCGAAGCGCTCCCCTCGACGTGCAGGCACACGCACACGTGGAGGCCGTGGACGGCGTCGAAGGCGTGTCGGCCGGAGCCACCTGCGAACTCAGCGTGCGCTATCGCCCGACGGAGACGGGCTGCTCCTGCCAGGAGGGGCTCTACTGCGGCGACAGGCCGATCTACGGCACGCATTCGGGGGACGGCTTCATCGACTGCGATGTCGAAGGCGGCGATACGCCGAGCTCGACGGCCTGGGACACGGCCACGAATGAAGAGGACGGCGATCCCGCGCTGCGTGTCGACAGCGCCGCGGCCACGCTTGAGGTCCACGACACGGCCAGTGCGGATCATCCTACTTTCTCCCTCAGGGCGCGCTTGGAGCCAGTGGATCCCTAGCAGTCCGCCTGCGCAAATCGTGCTATGCCCCCCGCGCGCGCAGCGCGAGGAGTCGACCATGACCGACAACGCATCGCTCTTGGAGCTGGCCCGAGAGGTCGCTTATCCGAACTACCGGCCCGCACCCTTCGTGCTCACGCGCGGACGCGGCTGCCGCGTGGAAGACGTCGAAGGGCGCTCCTTCCTCGACCTCTCCGGCGGCATCGCCGTGCTCAGCGTGGGGCATTGTCACCCGAAGCTCGCGGCCGCCATCGCCGAGCAGGCCGCGCGCCTGATGCACGTCTCGAACCTCTTCTACAACGACCGCGCGATCGAGCTCGCCGCCGAGATCACGCGCCGCACGCCCTTCGATCGCGTCTTCTTTGCCAACAGCGGCAGCGAGGCCAACGAGGCCATGCTGAAGCTGGCGCGCCATCACCACTTCGGGCGCGGCGACAAGGAGCGCGTCGAGCTCGTCGGCACTCTGCAGTCCTTCCATGGCCGCACGCTCGGCTCGCTCAGCCTCACCGGCCAGACCAAGTACCACGAGGGCATGGAGCCGCTGCTCGGCGGTGTGAAGCTCGTGCCTTATGGGGATCTCGACGCCATGCGCGAGGTCGTGGGCGACAAGACCGCTGCCGTGTTGGTCGAGCCGTTGCAGGCGGAGGGCGGCCTGGTCGTCCCGCCCAAGGGCTACCTCGAGGGCCTGCGCGAGCTGACGCGCGAGCGCGGGGCGCTCTTGCTCTTCGACGAGGTGCAGACGGGCTACGGCCGCACGGGCACGTTCCTGGCGCAGGAGCAGTACGGGGTCGTGCCGGACGCCTGCTCGCTGGCCAAGGGCATCGGTGGTGGCTTCCCGCTCGGCGCCATGGCCGTGACGGAGAAGCTCGCGGGCGCGCTGCCGCCCGGGACCCACGCCTCGACCTTCGGCGGAAACCCGCTGGCCTGCGCTGCCGGCCTGGCCGTGCTGCGCATCTTCGACGACGAGGGCTTGGTCGAGCACGCCGCGCGCGCGGGCGAACATCTGGGCGCGTCGCTGCGGGATCTGGCCGAGCGCCACGAGAGCGTGATCGAGGCGCGTGGTCGTGGGCTGCTGCGCGGCCTGCTGCTCGCCGACGACGTGGATCCCATGGCCACTCTGGTCGCGCTGCGCGAGCGGGGCCTGTTGATCACTCTGGCGGGCGGGCGCGTCCTGCGCATCTCGCCTCCCCTGAACGTCACGCGCGAGGAGCTCGATGAGGGTCTCGCCCTGGTCGACACCGTGCTCGCCGACCCACCCCGAAAGGCCGCCTCATGACCTCGACCCCTCGCCACCTACGCAGCTTGCTCGACCTCGAGCCCGAGGCCATCCACGCGATCCTCGATCGCGCGCAGGAGATGCGCGTCCTGCGCGGGACGCCCGAGCATGGCCTGCCCCTCGCGGGCAAGAGCGTCGCCATCTTGCTCGAGAAGGCCTCGACGCGAACGCGCGTCTCCTTCGAGGTCGGCATCCACGAGCTCGGAGCGCTGCCCGTCACCTTGATCGCCAAGGACACACAGCTCGGTCGCGGCGAACCGCTGAGCGACACGGCGCGCATGTTCTCGGGCTATGTGCACGCCGTCGTGTACCGAACCTTCGGTCACGAGCGCATCGAGGAGCTGGCCGCGGCGTCCACCATCCCGGTGATCAACGGGCTCAGCGCGCTGTACCATCCGTGTCAGCTGCTCGCCGATCTGCTCACGCTGAAGCAGGAGTTCGGCGCGCTCGAAGGGCTCTCCGTGGCCTGGGTGGGCGACGGCAACAACATGGCCCACTCGTGGATGCTGGCGGCGGGCATGGTCGGCCTCGATCTGCGGCTCGCCTGTCCCGAGGGCTATCAGCCGGAGCCGAGCGTGCTCGCTCAGGCGCAGGCGCTGGGACGCGGCTCGATCACCCTCACGACCGATCCCGGGCAAGCCTGCGAGGGCGCGGACGTGGTGACCACGGACGTGTGGGCGTCCATGGGTCAGGAAGAGGAAGCCAAGCTACGCCTGAAAGCGTTCGCGGGTTTCGAGGTCGACGACGCACTCATGGCGCGGGGCGCGGAGCGCGCCATCTTCCTGCACTGCTTGCCGGCGCATCGCGGAGAAGAGGTCTCCGCCAGCGTGATCGACGGTCCGCAGTCGCGTGTCTGGCGCGAGGCCGAGAACCGCCTGCACGCGCAGAAGGCGCTGCTCGAATGGCTGCTGCGCGACGGTTGACCGAGGAGCGCGCCTGGAGCGCCCTCCACGCCCTTGCATCTCACTTCTCGCGCGGACCGGTTCTGCGGTACGCTGACGTTTTCCATCCGGGGAGCTTCCGAAGGGTTTGAGTCCGAGTCCTATCCACGATCGTGTCCCGACGCGGGTCGACGACGCCGACCCCTCGGCGCGTCCGCTGACGCCGCAGGAGTACTTCGTCTACCTGCGGGTGGACGGAGCGCTGAGCGTGGGCGATCTGGGCGAGACTTGTGGCTTGAGCGCGGCGGATGCAACCGCGGCCGTGATGAGCCTGTCCAAACATGGGTTGGTCATCATCAGCGGAACGGATCAACCGGCCGGGCAGGGGCTCAGCGAAAGACCACCGATGAACCCGCTCCCCACGGACCGCCACTCCGACGCAGGGCACGGGCCGTCCGACACGGGGCGCCACCCCTCGGACCCGGGCCATGGAGCCTCGGAGCGCCTTCCCACACCGGGCCGCGGCATCCTGCGCACCAAGCCGCCGCCGCCCGGCACGTCGCGTGCGCTCTACGATCCGAGCGAGCTCGAAGAAGACGGCGTCGCCCTCGAGCCCGAGCGACGCCTCCAGGTGCTCGACACCTTCTATCGGCTCGGCGAGCTCGACCACTACGCGCTCCTGGGCGTGGAGCGTGACGCCGAGAAGAAGGAGATCCGCGACGGCTACTTCTCGCTGGCGAAGGTCTTCCATCCGGACACTCGCTTCGGCAAGGAGCTCGGCAGCTACAAGACCAAGATGGAGGTGGTCTTCCGGCACCTGACGGACGCCTACGAGGTGCTCAGCAAAAAGAAGGCGCGGGCGGAGTACGACGAGTACATCGGCCTGAAGTCCCAGGCAGACGGCGCGCTGCGAGAGATGGAGGAGGCACAGGAGCTCGCGGAGGCCATCGAGCGCGGTGAGCCGCCGCCCCCGTCGGAGCCGCCAGCGCCCGAGGCGCCAGCGCGTCCGCCGGCCCCCGCCCATCGCAAGCCCGATCCCCGCGCGCTCATGAACCGCATGGCCAAACAGCTGGCTGCGGCCACGGGTCGCCACGTCAGCAACAAGCCCCCGCGTAGAGTGCAGAGCGCCCCGCCGCCCGCCGTCTCCAAGGAGGAGCGTCTGAAGGGGCTGCGACGGTCCCTGCGCTCCGCCGCCGCCGTTCGTGGCTCCACCGGCGACATCAAGAAGCGTCAGCTCGCCGCTGCCGCCGAGGCCGAGGGGCGCAAGGACTGGGTCGGCATGGCGAACGCCCTGCGACTGGCCTTGGCCGCGGATCCCAACGACGCCGAGCTTCGCGAGCGGCACCTGGCCACCAAAGAGCGGGTGGCGCGTCACCTGGCCGACTCGTACGAGCATCAGGCTCGATACGAGGAAGAGCACACCAACTGGGAGGCTGCGGCGCGCTCCTGGAGGCGGGTCGCCGCCGGTCGTGAGGGGGATCCCCGACCCCTCGTCAGCGCCGCCCGGGCCTTGCTCACCGCCGGCAAGGACCTGCACGAGGCCCGGGATTTGGCCCAACAGGCGAAGGATATGGCGCCCGCCAAGCTCAGCCCCTTGATCGTGCTCGCGGAGATTT
>JAACVI010000526.1 GCA_009992505.1 Myxococcales bacterium | reverse complement strand
GAGGATCTCGCGCAGCGGCCGGATGCTCACGCCCTCTTCGGCCAGACGCCGGAGCACGTCCGTGAGCAGCGGCAAGCTCACGGGCTTGGGCACGACGTTGCGCACCAGCGCCGGGTAGGCGCGCTCGAGCTGATCGAGCATGGATTGCACCTCTTGCAGTCCGACCAGCTCGTGGGCCCGTCGCTCGACCATGCGCCCCAGGTGCTGCGCGATGACCGCGGCCGCGCTCAGGGTCGGGATGCCCGCCGCCTCGAGCTCGGGCTGGGCCGCGGCATCGACCCAGGCCGCTGGTGCGCGCGTGCTGGGGTCGTCCCCGGGCTCGGCGCTCAGGCCCAGGCTCTCGACCTCGCTCGGGGTGGCCAGCGCGAGGTGCAGCCCGGCGCGGGCCTGACCCTGGCCGACGGGCACCTCCTTCAGCGTGAGCACGTACTCCTCAGGTCCCAGGTCCGGGTTCCGTCGCGCGCGCACGCCGGGCAGCGCCACGCCGAGGTCCAGGAAGAGCCGATCCCTCAGGCGCGGGATCTCGTCCTCGAGCAAGCTGCCGCCGCCCGCGTCGTCCAGCATCTCGTCCGCGAGTGCGTCTCCCAGATCGATGGCGACGGGCACCATCAAGGGCACCATCGCCTTGCGCGCCTGCGTCTCGCGCGCGGCCTCCTGCTTGGCCACGGCCGCGACGGCGGTCTCGGCCGGCTGCCCGCTGCTGCGCAGGCGATAGGCGAGGACGCCGAAGGTGCCCGACAGCACCAGGAAGGGCAGCGCCGGCAGGCCCGGGACGACGGCCAGCGCGAGCAGGAAGAGGGCGGCGATGCCCAGCGCGCGGCGATCGCCGAAGATCTGTTTGGCCACGTCTCCACCCAGGGACCCGTGCTCGTCCTCCGAGGCGACGCGCGTGACGACCAGACCCGCGGCGGTGGAGATCAAGAGAGAGGGGATCTGCGACACCAGACCATCGCCGATGGTGAGCAGGCCGTAGGTCTGGAGCGCGTCGAGGGCGCTCATGCCGCGCTGGCCCACACCGATGGCCAGGCCGCCGAGGATGTTGACGATGGTGATCACGATGCCCGCGATGGCGTCGCCCTTCACGAACTTCATCGCGCCGTCCATGGCGCCATAGAACTGGCTCTCGCGCTGCAGATCGGAGCGCTTCTTGCGCGCCTCCTCCTGGCTCAGCGAGCCCGCGCGCAGCTCCGCGTCGATGCTCATCTGTTTGCCCGGCATGGCGTCGAGGGTGAAGCGCGCGCCCACCTCCGCGACGCGTTCCGAGCCCTTCGCGATCACCAGGAACTGGATCAACGTCAGGATCAGGAAGACCACGCCGCCGACCACGTAGTTG
>JAACVI010000525.1 GCA_009992505.1 Myxococcales bacterium | reverse complement strand
CGGCCCCGCCTTCGCCGAAGCCCACGACGAACACGCGCTTCGCACGGCGAACGCGCGCTTCGCCGGGCCGCAAGGTGAGCTCACCGTGCTGATGAAGAGCATGCGCGAGCTGCCGGGCGACCGACGTCGCGAGTTCGGGCAGGCGGCCAACGCCGTGAAGCAGGCGGTGACGGAGGCCTTCGAGCAGGGCCTCTTGCGCCTCGCCCAGCTGGCTCGCGCCGCCGAGATGAGCGCTCCGGCTCTGGATCCGACCTTGCCCGGACGCGGTGTGCGCCCCGGACGGCTGCACGCCATCACGCGCGTGCGCGACGAGCTCGTGGACATCTTCGCCTCGCTCGGCTTCGACGTGGCCGAAGGGCCCGAGGTCGATCTCTACGACTACAACTTCGACAAGCTGGGCTTCCCGCCGGACCACCCGGCGACGGATATGCAGGACACCTTCTTCGTCACCCGCGAAGAAGACGGTGCGCCCGCGACGACCTTGCTGCGCGCCCACACCTCCACCGTGCAGGTGCGGGAGATGCTGCGTCGCAAGCCGCCCTTCGCCATCGTGTCGCCGGGCGCGGTCTATCGCCGCGACGACGACGCCACCCACTCGCCCATGTTCTTCCAGATCGAGGGGCTGATGGTGGACGAGGACGTCAGCTTGTCCGACCTGATGGGTGTGCTGACCCTGTTCGTGAAGCGCCTGTTGGGCGACGACGTCCCCGTGCGCTTCCGTCCGAGCTACTTCCCCTTCGTCGAGCCCGGTGGCGAGGTCGACGTGGGCTGCACTCTGTGCCGACCCTGGGCCGAAGGCGGCGCCGAGCGCAGCGCGGCCTGCGGCGTGTGCAAGGGTACGGGTTGGCTCGAGGTGCTCGGCTGCGGGATGGTTCACCCCGTCGTGTTCGAGAACGTCGGCTACGACCCCGAGCAGGTCACGGGCTTCGCCTTCGGCATGGGCATCGACCGCATCGCGATGCTCCGCTACGGCGTGCCCAACATCAAACTCTTGTACGAGAACGACATTCGCTTTCTGTCGGGGTTTTAGCCATGCGCGCATCACTCGAGTGGCTGAAGGCGCTGACCGGAGTCTCGGCTCCCGCAGCCGAGGTGGCCGAGCGGCTCACGTCCATCGGCGTCGAGGTCGAGTCCATCGAGCTTCGCGGACGAGGTCTCGACGGCGTGGTCGTGGCCGAAGTGCGCGAGGTCTCGGCGCATCCGAAGAGCAAGAAGCTCTCGCTGGTGCGTGTCCACGACGGCGAGGGCGAGGTCGAGGTCGTGTGTGGTGCGCCCAACGTGCCCGCGCCCGGTGGCCGCGTGCTCTTCGCACGCGTGGGCAGCACGCTCCCGAACGGCATGGCCATCGGCGAGCGCGAGGTCGCCGGCGTGCTCTCGCGCGGCATGATCTGCAGCGAGACCGAGCTCGACATCGGCACGGGCTCGGACGGCATCTTCGTCTTCGGCGACGCCGACCCCGACGCGAGCCCGGGCACGCCTGTCGCCGAGGCGCTTTCGCTCGAGGACGCCATCTTCGAGCTCGGCATCACGCCCAACCGGCCCGACTGCCTC
>JAACVI010000524.1 GCA_009992505.1 Myxococcales bacterium | reverse complement strand
CCCGCGCGTTCGGCCCTCAGCGCCATCGCCGACACCTCGGCGTCGAGGGGCACGCCGTGGTCGCGCAGCTCGGCCACGATCTGCGCCACGGCGCTCAGGTCGCCCGTCGCGAAGGCGTCTCGGGCGGCGCGCTCGGCGGCCAAGGGCCAGGCGGCGCCACGGCGCGAGAGGCGCCCGTAGAGCGTGCGCGCTTCCTCGGGGCTGACCTCTTCCCGAAGGATCCGGGCCAGGCGACCACGCGCCTCCTCGGCGCTGCTGGCGGGGCTCGCGGTGCCGATCAGCGCGTCCAGGGCCTCGACCGCGCCCAGACGATCCCCGACGGCCAAGGAGGCCGCGGCGATGGTCTGCAGCAGCAGCGCGTTCTCGTCGGGATCGACCACTCGGCCCACGAAGCCGCGCAGCGCCTCGAGCGCTTCGGCCTCGTGTCCCGCGAGGTGCAACGCGACGCCATGGTAGAAGCGCCCGCGCTCGCCGACGCTGGGATCCGCGTGCTGTGCGACGGCCGCGAACAGCCGCTCCGCGCTGGCCGGGTCGCCCTCGGCTAGCTCGAGGCGTCCCAGGCCGAGTTGGGCCATCGGCACCAAGGCGTCGTCTGGATGGTCGCGCAGGAACGCCTGATAGCGCTCGCGCGCCACCGTATCCTGGCCTTCGTCCGCGGCCTCCCGCGCTGCGGTGAGCTCGCGCTCCGCGTCTCGGTTGTCCGTCGTCAGCAGCGGCAAGGTCGTCGTATCCGCCGGACGTCCGGGACAACCGAGGGCGAATCCCACCAGCAACCATGCGCCCAGGGCCAACGGCCCGAACCGAAGCGCGGGGCGCGGTCGTGGGAGCACCATCGGGTAGGGCAGGGCGAGCATCGAGTCCGGCGTGACACTGCGCCGCCGAAGAGGCAACTTTCGCGAGGCGCTCAAGGCTGGGACTCGCCGAGTGCGTCGCCTCCGCGAGCCAAGGAATCGCGCAGCAGGCTGGCGAAGCCTCGCACGTCGGCGCCTCCGGCAGCCGCGAGGGCGCGTTGCGCGTTGGGGCAGGCGGAGATCAGCATGCCCCCTTCGGCGCGCGTGTGGTCTTCGATGCGCGCGCGCGCGATGGCCGCGGCGGTGTCGGGGCGCGTTTGGGGCAAGAGCCCTCCGGCGCCGCTGCACTCCGCTTGCTCTCGCGTGGCGTAGGGCTCCTGAGGCGCGCCGCCGAGCACGCGCGCGAGCACCCGCCTCGGCGCGTCGTAGATGCCCAGGCCGCGCCCGAGCTTGCACGGGTCGAGGTAGCGGTGATGGCCCGTCTGTGCGCACTCCGGGAGCACGCTGAAGCGGGTCAGGTGACCGTCGGCGAACTCGGAGAGGTGCAGCA
>JAACVI010000523.1 GCA_009992505.1 Myxococcales bacterium | reverse complement strand
GGCATTGCGTGTATCTTCCGCGTCCCCTCGCGGGGACGGTCTCGGGGCGTAGCGCAGCTTGGTAGCGCACCATACTGGGGGTGTGGGGGTCGCTGGTTCGAATCCAGTCGCCCCGACCGGAGAGTGCCCGGGAGTCTGAAAGGGCTTCCGGGTATTCGTTTATCTGGCATCCGAGACGTTCGAGCCGCGCCGTCCCACGGCCTCGACGCTTTCGCGCTTTCGGCTCGGGCCTTTTCTGGTAGGCACGGGCCATGGCCTACACGCGCGAGCGACTCGATGCACTGCCGCGCCTCGGCTGGGTCGCGCAGCCGACGCCCATCACGGCTCTGCCCGAGCTGGCGCAGGAGCTCGGGCTCGACTGGCTGGGCGTGAAGCGCGACGACCTGGGGCAGCCGCTCCACGGCGGCACGAAGCTGCGCAAGCTCGACTTCTGTCTGGCCACGCCGCGCCTGGCGAAGGCAGAGGTCGTGGTCTCCGTGGGTGCCATCGGCTCGGGCCATTTGGCCACGCTCGCGAGCGCCTGTGCGGAGCTGGGCAAGCAGCTCCACGCCTGCTCCTTCTGGGAGCCGCTCAGCGCGGGCGTGCTGGAGAACCTGGCCACGACCGTCAGTGGCCCGACCACGTTCTCCTATCATCACAGCGCCGTGGGCATGGCGCTGGCCCATCCGCTGGCCGTGCTGGGGGTGGAGCGCGGCGTTGGCCAGGGCGCCGTACTGGCGCCGGGCGCCTCGGACGCCACAGGCGTGGTGGGTCTGCTGCGCGCTGGCCTCGAGCTCGCCGAGCAGATCGACGCGGGCGAGTTGCCCACGCCCGATCGCATCTACATCCCGCTCGGTTCCGGGGGCACGGTCGCTGGCCTCGCGCTCGGCCTGGGCCTGGTAGGACGCGCCATCCCCATTCACGCGGTCGCCACCGTGCCTCGCGCCGTGGCGCGCCTCGGCCGCCTGAGCGCGCTGATGAAGCAGGCGCGGATCTGGCTCGCCGCCCACGACCTCGCGTTGCCCTCGGACGTCACGCACGCGCCCATCGTGATCGATCGCGGCGAGCTCGGTCCGGGCTACGGCTACGCCACGCCTCGGGGCCTGGCCGCCTGCGCTCGCTTCGCGCCCTTCGACCTGCGCCTCGAGCCCATCTACAGCGGCAAGGCCATGGCGGCCCTGCTGCGCGACGCCGACGCCAAGCGGGCGGGCTCCAACGTGCTCTTCTGGCTCACGCCCTCGGCACATCTGCCCACGCCCTCGGCGGATTGGGAGGAGAAGCTCCCGCGCGCGCTGGCGCGTCGACTGCGACTCGCGCGGAGCGGCGGGCT
>JAACVI010000521.1 GCA_009992505.1 Myxococcales bacterium | reverse complement strand
TGATGTCGTCGGGCTTGTTCGCGATCTCGACGATCCGCAAACGCCCGCCGCACTTCTCGCACTTCAAAATGTCGACCGCGAACACGGCCGGCGTCGTCGGATACATCTCCGCGCTCATCTTCTCCCTCGCCGGGCTCGTCGCCGAGGGGCAGGATCGGCCGGGCATCGTCGTCGAGCGGATCCAGCTGCCGAGGCGCTCGGAGCTCGCGATCGGCGACGCAGTCGCGACGATCGTGCGCGTTGATCTGCGCCGCTATCGCTTCACGTTCCTCACGCAGCGTGACGGCGCGGCGCGGCCGCTCGATCGCTGGGTGCGTGAGCATCACCTCGCGGGCGCGATCAACGCGGGGATGTTCTTGCACGGCGGTAGGCCATGTGGCTTCGTCCAGCTTCGCGGAACCGTCTTGAATGATCGCCGACCGGCGCGCTTCCAAAGCGTGGTGGCGTTCGATCCGATCGGGCAAGCGGCTTCGTTTGCAGTCGGCGGCACCGGCTGTGGCGCGGACCTCGATGAGATGCGCCGGCACTTCGGCTCGCTTCTTCAGGGAACGCGCGCGCTCGTCGATTGTCACGGCACGCCAACCAACTGGCGCACGGGTCGGTACTCGTCGGCGTCGCTTGGCGTTGACGGCGAGGGCCGAGCCGTCCTCGTGCATGTCCGCACCCCCTACAGGATGAATGTGCTCGCCCGCATGCTAGCGGCGCCCGAACTCGGGATCCGAGGCCTGGTCTTCATGGAAGGCGGGCCGGAGGCCTCGCTCATCGTGAACGCCGAGGGGCAGCGCGTGGCGCTGATGGGAAGCTGGGAGGACGGCTTTCATGAAGCGGATGACCTCCACGAACTCTGGGATTTGCCCAACGTGGTGGGGTTCGAATCCCGATGAGTTGGGCGTACACACCGGCATACACCGCGACACGGCTTCGAGTGCTGTCCGCGGCCGGGCTCTGTATCGTCGGTGTCGGTTTCGCGACCCTGCGATGGAACACGCCAGCCGTGCGGGCGCAGGAGCGCCTCGGCGTCAACACACCGATCGAAGATCCCACTCGAACGCTCGCTCCGCGGTTCCGCGCCCTCTTCCAAGAGGCCAGCACGCGTCTCGTGCGCCTGTCCTTCTGGGGCACGTCGCACACAGCATCCGACCAGTACACCTCCGTCCTTCGCGAGGCGCTCCAGCAGCGCTTTGGCGATGGAGGCTCGGGCACGTTCCTGCCCGCACGTCCGATGACGTTCTACGACCGTCGTGACGTGTGCACTCGCCACGCAGCCCCCAGCGTTCTGGCGCCCGCCGCCGTCGGGCGGCCTGGCTGCACCGTGCGCCGTTGTCGGCTTCAGTCGTTGAA
>JAACVI010000198.1 GCA_009992505.1 Myxococcales bacterium | reverse complement strand
GCCGAGCTCTTGGCGGAGCGCGCCGTTGGCTTCCACGAGGAGTGGTTTCCCGAGGAGTCGGAGCAGCTCGCCGATGTGCTCGAGCGCGTGCTCTGGATCGACCCCACGGTCTACGATTGGGCCTTCTCGCGCCTGACCATGATCCACACCGTGGCGCAGCGCTGGGACGCGCTCCTCGGCCTGTACGACAAGCTGATCCCGACGCAGGAGGACGAATCCCGGCGCGAGACCTTGCTCGAAGAGGCGGCTCAGACGGCCAAGGACTTCGCGGGCGACGCGGGCCGGGCCACGGGATACCTGCGCCAGCTGCTGGCGCTGCGCCCCGACGACGCGCAACTGGCCTCCACCTTGGAGCGCCTGCTCGAGCGCGAGGAGCGCTTCGGCGACCTGGCCGAGCTGCTCGCGACGCGCCTCGAAGGCGAGGACGACTCGAGCGCGACGCGCCTGCGTTTGGCGCGTCTGTACCTCGACCGCCTCTCGCGCGAAGACGAGGGCGTGGCCGTGCTCGAACCGCTCCTGGTCGCGGAGGGCCAGGCCGGGGAGGAGGCGGTCACACTGCTCCAGGCGCTGGTCGCCGACACGACTCGCCCTGCCGCCGCGCGCCGCCGCGCCCTGGGACTGATGCGCACGCGCTTCGCCGCTGAGGACCGCATCACGGACGTGGTCGGGACCCTCGACGCCGCGCTCGAGCTGGCGGACGGCGACGAGCGCCTGAGCCTGCATCGTCAGGCGGCGGCGCATCTGCTCGCTGGCGGCGACGCCTCCGAGGCCTTCGATCACCTGGCCGCGATCCTGACGCTGCGTCCGCTCGACGAGGAGGCCCTCGAGGCTCTGCGCGCCACGGGCCGAGAGCTGAATGCTCCCGCACGGGTGGCGGCGGCGCTGGTCGCCGCGGCCGACGCGTGCCCCGACGCCGAGGCCGCTGCGTCTCTGCACATGGACGCCGCGCGACTCTTGGGCGAGGCCGGCCAGGGCGAGAGCGCGCGTGAACTCCTGGGTCAGGTCGCTGGCTCCGATCAGGTCCGCTCGTCGACCGCGGCCGACGCCGCGGCGATCCTGGCGGAGCTCCACGCCGCCGATGGTCAGAGCGCCGAGCAGCTCGCGGCCCTCGCGCGCCGCGCGGAGCTGCTGAAGGATCCGTCCGCGCGTCGTCGCGCCCTGGGTGATCTGGCCCGCGCCGCCGAGGCCGCCGGAGACTCGGCCACCGCGCTGGGCGCGTGGGGTCAGCGCCTCGCCCTCGATCCGGGCGACATGGAGGCCTTGGACGCCCGCCTGGCTCTGCTCGACGCGGGTGGAGAGCACGCCGCGTTGGTGGAGGCGCTGCGCCTGCGGCTGAGCCTGCCCATGCCGGCGCATCAACGGCGCCAAGATCTCGTGCGCATCGCGCGCCTCCAGGCCGACGCCCTCGACGCCGCGTCGGACGCGCTTCGGACCTGGTCCGAAGTCGCCGAGTCCTTTGGCGAGGACATCGAGGTCGCCGACGCGCGGGCGCATCTGCTCGAGAGTGAGGCGCGCTTCGAGGAGCTGGCCGCGTTGCTCGAGCGACGCGCGGGCGCCGAGGCCGCACATGCGTGCGGTGTGTTGACGCGCCTCGGCGGCATCCGCGCGGCGAAGCTCGGCGACGCCGCGGGCGCGGTCGAGGCTTATGGTCAGGCTCTGGCCCTCGACCCCCATCACGTCGGTGCCCTGGAGGGCTTGCGCGAATTGCTCGAGGTCGAGCAGGTCTCGCGCCAAGCGCTCGAGCTGCTCGCGGTCACCGCGCGCCGTTCCGGGGATCTCGCGGGCCTCGTGGCCCTGCTCGATCGTCGCGTGGCCCTGGCCGAGGAGCCCATCGAGCGCGCCTCCATCGCCATGGAGGCCGCGCGTCACCTCGAGGGGTCGCTTCAGGATCCGGCGGCGGCGCTCGCGGCCGTCGCGCAGGCGCTTCAACACACGCCGGGCGACCGCAGCCTCGACGCTCACCTCGATCGCCTGCGACAGAGCACGGGAGACGACACCTCCGTGGCCGAGGCCCTGGCCGCCGCGGCCGCCAACGCCGACGACGGAGCCCGACGCGCCGAGCTCTACGGTCGCGCAGCCTCGCTGTACGAGGCGCTCGAAGACAACGCCAAGGCCTTCGCTGCCTTCTGCGCCGTGCTCGAGGCCGATCCCACGCGCCTCGATGCCGCCGCACGCGTCGCGACCCTCGCGGCCGTCGTGGGGGAAGACGCCGTGGCGCTGGAGACCTTGGGCGCAGCGGTCGATCGGCCGCAGATCGCGCAGGCGCGCCTCGAGATCGCGCGACGCTTGGGGGGCCGAGCGCTCTTCGACGCGTTGATGGCGAGCGCCGAACATCGAAGCCAGAGCCTCGACGAGCTGCATGAAGCGGCGGGGCTCGCCGGGGAATCCCTGGACGACGCGGCGCTTGCGGGTCGCGCCCTCGGCGTCCTCTACGATCGTGCGTCGCGCCTGCTGCGCGGCAAGCGCGAGGCTTCGGGCGAGCTCGCTCCGGCGGACGCCGCCGCGGCCAGCGTCGAGGCCCTGGTCGCGTTTGCGCGCGCCGCGGGCGACGCGCAGGCGGCGTTGGCTCAGCTCGAAGACGCGGCTCGGTTGCCCCTCGACACCGAGCGCGTGCGCACATGGTTGGGTCAGGCCGCCGGCATCGCGGGCGACGAGCTTCAGGACCCGCGCCGTGCGGCGGATCTCTACCGAGAGCTGCTGGCGCTCGGCGACGACGATCCCGGGGCGCTCGGCGCCTTGGCCGATCTGTACGAGGCCGCCGGGCGTCTGCCCGAGCTGCTGGGTCTGAGGCAGCGTCAGCTCGCGGCCACGGCGGATGTGGCGGAGCGCCTCGAGCTGCGCATGCGCATCGCGAAGCTGCTATCCGAGATCGAGCGCGAGGGTGGGCGTGTCGCCTCTCTGCGTCGAAACCTCGAGGAGGTCCCCGGTCACGCCGCGTCCATCGATCAGCTCGAGGCCGTGCTGACCAGCGAGAGTCGCGGCGAGGAGCTGGTCTCGATCCTCTCGGAGCAGGCCGCGCGCGTGCCGCGTGAACAGGCGCCCGAGCTCTGGGCGCGCGTGGCCCGTCTGTGCGAAGCGCCGCTGGGACAGCCCGAACGCGCCCTCGACGCCTGGCGCCGTGTGGCCGAGCTCGCGCCCTCGACCGAGGCCCTCGACGCCCTCGCGCGCTTGCACGAATCGCGCGGCGAGCACGCGGGCGCGGCGCGTTGGTTGGAGCGTCGGCTCAGCGCTGCCGAGCCCGAAGAGTGGCTCGAGATCGCTCTGCGCCTGGGCATCGCGCACCTCGCGAGCGGCGAGGGGGAGCGCGCCGCCGAGGTGCTCGAACAGGCCCGCGTCGCTCAGCCCGCGGACCAGCGTGCGCGTGATCTCTTGCTCGAACACTACCGCGCGTCGGCCGGGATCCTGCCCCTGGCGCGCGTGCTCTCGGATGCGGCTCTGCGCAGTCGAGGCGAGGAGGCTCTGGGCTACGCCCGCGAGGCCGCCGCGCTCTTCCAGGACGAGCTCTCCGATCCCGCCGCCGCCCTCGACGTGCTCGAGCATGCCGTGGCGCTCGACCCCGAGGATCGCGCGCTGTCCCTGCGCTACGCCGAGAGCCTTCAGGCTGCCCATCGCGGCGCCGAAGCGCGCGCCGTACTCGAAGGCGTGGTCGTCTCCTTCGGTCGCCGGCGCAGCGCCGAGCGCGCGGAGGTCCACGCTCGCCTGGCAGAGCTGCTGCACGCCGCGGGCGAGACCGAGGCCGCCCTCGAGGCGCTCGAGCAAGCCACCAAGATGCCTCAGGCGAGCCCGAGGCTGCTGGCCAAGTTGGGCCGCATGGCACGCGAGGCGGGGCAGCTCGAGCGGGCCGAGAAGGCCTATCGCGCTTTGCTCGTCGCCGCTCGTCGCCGGCTCAAGGGGACACCCGTCGAGGTCGGCGTGGGCGAGGTGCTCTTCGAGCTGAGCGCCCTCTCGGCGCAGGGAGGCGACGCGGCTCAGGCCAAGGAGCTGCGCGCTTCGGCGCTGGAGGCCGCGGCCTCGGACGACGACGAGGCCGAGCGCCTGGCGCAGGCCGCGCTCGGTCACGGCGAAGACGCCCTGGCTCTCGAAGCCTACGGCCGGCGCACGGAGGCCTCCGAGTCGGGGCCGTCCCGCGCCCGTGCCCTCGCCGGTGAGGCGGAGGTGCTCGACACGCGCCTCGGACGCGCCGAGGAGGCGTTGACCAAGATCCTCGCCGCCGTCGAGCAGGATCCCCGACGCATCCCGCTGCACGACGCCGCGCGCTCCCTGGCGCGCAGGCTCGACGCCTCGAAGCGCTACGTCACGGTGATGGAGCGACTGGTCGAGGGTTGCCGCCGTGAGGAGGACGCTCACCTGCTCTGCCTGTTGCTGGTGCAGCAGGGGCGCGCCGTGGAAGAGGATCTGGGCGACATGGCCCAGGCCCTCACGCTCTATCGCGCGGCCGACGAGACCCGAGAGGCGCGTGCGCTCGTGCTCTCCGCCTTGGCCCGCGCGGCGCGTGCGCAGGGTGAGCGAGCCGAGGAGCGCAAGGCGCTCTCCGAGCTGGTCGACGAGGAAGACGCGAGCGAGTCCGAGCGCGTGCAGGCCCTCTACCGTTTGGCGGAGCTCAGCCTGGGCGAGACCGAGCGCCGCGACGAAGGCGTGGACACCCTGCGCTTGGCCTTCAGCCGATCGCCCAAGCCGCGACGCGCCGGAGAGATCCTCACGGCCGCAGCGTCCCTCGATCCCGATCACGACGACCTGATGAGCTTCTTCGAGGAGGTCGCGCGCGGATCCGGCGACGACCGACTCATGCTCGACTTCCTGGAGCGTCGCGCCGCTCGCGCAGACGCCACCCTCGTCCAGCTGCAGGAGGCGGTGGAGCGCGCCCAGGGGCTCGACGCCCAGGAGCGCGCCGAGCGTCTGCTGCAACGCGCCGTCAGCCTGGCCGACGCCGCTGGGGGCGCCGCGACGGACGCGCGTTGGGCCCTCTTCGGCCTGGTCGAGCGACGCCAAGCCGCGGGCGACATGCGTGGCGCCGCGAGCTACATCAACCGCCTGATGGAGGACGCCGACAGCCTGGAGCGTCGGGAGCTGCGCATGAGCTTGGCCAGCATGGCCCGCGCCGACGGTCGGGATCTGCCGCTCGCGGCCGAGACCTACGGTGAGCTCTTGTCCGAAGAGCCGACCGACGCCGAGATCTGGCGACCTCTGCTCGCGGTGCTGGTCGAGCTCGGACGTGGTGAGGAGCTGGCCAGCTTGGCCGCGCGTCTGGTGGACGACCTGCTCGATCCCGCGGAGCGCAACGAGGCCCGCATGGCCCACGCGGGCTTCGAGCTGCGGGACGAGGGCGGCGAGGCCACGGCCGCCGAGCTGTTGAAGGCTGTGCTCGAGGAGGATCCGGAGCACGCGGAGGCCGGCGCGCTCTTGGCCGGTCTGTACGAGAAGAGCGGCTACGACGATCAGCTCGTCGAACTCTACCAGCGTCAGCTCGACGTGGCTCGAGACCATGAGGATCTGAGCGAGATCCCGACGCTCAGCTTGAAGCTCGGCGCTCTGCTCGAGACCGTCCGCCGCGACGACGCGATCGAGATCTACCGCGCCGCCCTCGACTGGGTCCCGACGGATCGACGCATCGTCGAGGCGCTGATCACGCACGTGGAAGCAGACGCCGGACCGCGTGATCTGCTCGATCTGCGCGAGCGGCTGTTGGCCACCACCGAGGGCGCGGAGGGCACACGCCTCGCGCTCGAACTCTGCGACGCATGGGAAGCGCTGGAAGACGACGAGGGCATGCAGCGCGTGCTCATGCTCGGCTACCACGCGAACCCCGACGCCGCCTCGCTGCGGGATCGTCTCGAGGGACGGCTGCGCGAGCGCGAGGATTGGGCGATGCTGGCCGAGTTCCTGGCGGGCGAAGCCCAGCGCCTGGCCGGCGACGAGCAAGCGTCCCTCGAGCTCCTGCTCCAGGCCGCGCGCCTGAAGCGTGAGTCCCTGGACGACGCCGAGGGTGCGGTCGCCGTGCTGCGCGAGGCCCACGAGCGCACGGCGAGCACACGCGTGCTGCTCGAGCTCCTGGCCGCGCGCGAGGCGCTCGGTGACGTGGACACGGCGCACACGGAGGCCACGGCGGCGCTCGAGGCCGACACGGTCTCGGCCACGGACCGCCCCGAGGTGTTGCGCATCCTGGCGCGCCTGAGCGCGGCACTCGGCGATCGGGGCGCTGCCCTCGAGGCGTTGGAGCAGGGCTTCGCGCTCGACGCGCCCGGCACGGCGGGTCCGCTCGTGGCCATGCTCATGGCGACGCGCCGGGCCGCAGAAGAGGCCGGCGACATGGACGCGGCACGCGTGGCCGTGATGCGCCTGGTCGAGGTCCTGGCCGCGGCGGGCGATCGCGCCCAGAGCCGCGACGTGCTCGCCGATTGGGCCCTCTCGCGGGACGACGACGTCGGCGCGCTGAATCGGCTCAAGGCCATGGACCTGTTGGCGGATCGTTGGCCCGACGTGGTCGAGTCGACTCGCCGTCTGGTCGTCCTCAGCGAGGGCGAGGAACAGGTCGAGGTGGCGCTGCTGCTGGCCGACGCCGCCGAGGCCGCGGGCACGCCGGGGTTGGCTCGTGAAGGTCTCGAACAAGCCCACCGAGCGCAACCGGGGGAGGCTCGCCTCAGCGAGCGTCTCGCCGCGCTCTACGAGGCCATCGGCGCGCGCCGCGAGCTGGCCGCTCTGCTGGTCGAGGAAGCGGCTGCGGCCGAGGACGAGCAGGGCTTCGAGCTCTACCGTCGCGCCGGTCGGCTCCTGGTCGACGAGGGCGACGCCGAGGCGGCCCTCGGACCTCTGTCCGCCGCGCTGGGCCTGATGCCCGACGATCACCACACCCAGGTCACGTTGGCGGA
>JAACVI010000197.1 GCA_009992505.1 Myxococcales bacterium | reverse complement strand
GGGCCAGGTCGAGGTCCGCGTCCAGGCCCTCGACCACGCGCCGCAGCAGCGCCAGCATCAACGCCTCCTTCGACGGGAAGTAGCGGTAGAGGGCGCCCACGGCGTAGTCCAGACGCTTGGCCACCTTGGCCACCTTCAAGCCCTCCAGGCCTCCGTCGAGCAACAGCTCGAAGGCGGCGTCTTCGATGCGTGAGGTCGTCGCGGCCCGGCGCTCCGCCCGCGGGGAGGGGGCCTCGTCGGCCGTTGGTTGAACCATGTTCGCAAACGTGAACTTAGTTCACCAAGCTGTCAAGCGCACGATCCCTCGCCTCGGAACACGTCGACGCGCTCCAGTGTGACGGGCTCGAGCGGTCGGTCCTCGGCGTCGGTCGGGACGCGTGCCAGCGCGCGCACCACCTCGATGCCCGCGACCACACGGCCGAAGACGGCGTGCCTGCCATCGAGCCAGGGCGTGGCGGCGTCGGTGATGAAGAACTGGGAGCCGTTGGTGTTCGCGCCTGCGTTGGCCATCGACACCACGCCTGCGGTGTCGTGCCGCAGCGTGGGGTGAATCTCGTCGCCGAAGCGATAGCCCGGGCCATCCAGGCCATCCCCCCGTGGGCAGCCCATGTGGATCATGAAGTTGGGGATGGCGCGAAGCACGCGCGTGCCCGGGTAGAGTGGCTCGGTCGTCGGCTGACCTTCGCGTTTCCAGGGAAACCCACCCTGCGCCAGGCCGACGAAGTTCGCCACCGTGCGCGGCGTCTCCACCTCGTAGAGCTCGAAGGTGATCTCGCCCAGACGCGTATGCAGTCTGGCGTGGAGCGCACCCGTGCCCGGAACGTCGACCGGCGGTGCGGGGGTATCTGGCTTCAGCACGGAGCGGGCTTCGGGGCCGACGGGCTCGCTACTCGAGCTCGTCTTCAACGTAGATTCCGGCTGACCGGTAAAGTTCGTTGTTCGCGTTGGTGCCGCATTGGATCTCGAAGGTGCTGGGCGTTCCGTCTCCATCGAGATCGCCGTGGGCCTGGAAGGTGTAGATGCCGACGATCGAGTTTGGCGCGTGGCCGCACATGCCGTCAGCCCCAACAATATGGTACGAGTAGTAGAGGGGATCGGGCGGGGCGAAGCTCAGGTCGCGGAACGATGGAGCCTCCACGTTCCAGTTCACGCGGATCTTGGCGTTGGTGGCCATGTAGCTGGTCGCGGCGGCGGCAACCACGCACGCGGTTGCCGCGCTGGCGGCGGAGCCGGCGGGCACGACCCCCATGCCCCAGCGTTCACCCCCATAGTAGGAGGCCGCTCCGGTATACAGGCCCTTCAGCATGGCGCCCGTTTCGGAGGTCTTGCTGCGCTTCACATAGTCGACGAAGGCCGGGATGGCGATACTCGCCAGCACTCCGATGATCGCGACCACGATCATGAGCTCGATGAGTGTAAATCCCCCCCGTTTGGCCCTGACCATGATGGTCCAGTGTGTCAGCCGAGGCCACGCAGATCAAGTATCACGGGATGAATCTGTAACAGGTGCATACGCGCCCACGTTCGCGGAGCCGGCGGCAGTCCTCGAAAAGGGCTAGCTTCGCGCGGCCATCCGTCGTGCAATGAGCTGCCTTCGCGAACTAGAAATCGCCCAAGCCGCCGCCCGGGAAACGCAGCTGGCAGGCGGCGAGGGCGGCGTCGTCCACGGACGCCCCGGCCAGGGTCGGTGGGGTGACGAAGGGCGGCGCGTCGAAGTCGAACATGTCCAGCAGAGGCCAGGCGTTGGCGTCGCGGGTCGTCAGCGCGGGGAGCAGGTATCGCGCCTCGATGAAGCGCAGGATGCTGGCGTGGTCGGTCACGTGGGCCGAGACGTAGCCCGCCTTGGCGTAGGGCGAGACCACGACCAGCGGCACGCGGAAGCCCAGGCGGTCGAAGTCGCCGGGTTGGTCTCCTGGCCTCAGATCGGGAGGATAGTCGCCGGGTGGGCAGGCCGCTGGCGGAGGGACGTGGTCGTAGAAGCCACCGTGCTCGTCGTAGGTGATGATCAGCACCGAGTGCTGCCACAGCGGGCTGTCGAAGAGCGCGTGCACGACCTGGGAGACGAGCTCCTGTCCGAGCTGCACATCGCCCGGGGGATGCTCCGCGGTCTGGTCCACGCCGCCCGCGAAGGCCGGGTTGATCCAGACGACGGGTGGCAGATCTCCCGTCGCGACGCGGTCGTAGAATTCATCGAGCGGGCGAAAGCGCCGCAGGCGCCTGCCTGCGTAGCGCGAGAAGCCGGCGAAGAGGAAGGGCGCGTCCGCGTCGAAGACCAGCCAGTTCACGCCCGCGTCGTCCAGGCGTTGGTGGATGAGCTGTGGCTCCGTGCCGATGCGCTCGGTCGGCACGGGATCGTTGGTGATCATGCCGAAGGAGCTGGCGCCCGCGTAGTAGTAGCGATTCACCCAGGTCGGTCCGAGCACGGAACAATGGTGATGGTCGCTCATGGCGAAGGTGCCATAGAGGCTGCGGTAGAAGGGCAGCTCGCGCTCGTCGTAGTAACCCATCGCGCGCTCGCCCGCGGGATCGTTGGTGGTGACGAAGCCGTCGTTGGCGCCGTCGTCGTACTGCTTGTGGCTGGCGTTCCAGCTGTGGGCGACGTCGCCGTTGCACAGGGCGTCCATGTGGAAGGGCGTGACGCTCGCGCCGCTGGCGTCCGGATTCATGGCGTCCACGGGGAAGCCGTCCACGCCCTCCATGCTGCCGAAGTAGTGATCGAAGCTGCGATTCTCGAGCATCAAGAGGAAGATGTGATCGACGGGGATGGCGTCTCCCAGAGGCGCGCTCTCGCCCACGGTCTCCCAGGGCATGGCGCCGCGCGCGTAGCCGCAGCCCTCGCGTCCGGCCGTGGCCTCCGCGTCGGAGATGCGACTCGGGATCGTGGGCAAGGGTGGCGGTCCCGAGTCCATCGCCGCGTCGATCGCGCCCGCGTCCGTCGCCGCGTCCGTGGTGGCGTCGGGCGAACCCGCATCGGTGGCGGCGTCCGTGGCGCTCGGCGTGTTCGAGCATGACGCGAGTCCGAGGAGCATGAGCAGTGAGGCCTGGAGGCGAGGGTTCATGGCGCCACGATACCAGCTTCGGGGCGTGGCGGGTGCCGGCCTGGTCGCGGGCTCGTGTCTTCGCGGTCGCCTGCCCCGCACCGAATAGCCCCATCGAGTAGGGGATGCTTCCCGCGCTGGCCTTAGGCATGATGCTGCTGTGCACGCCCATGACCCACCGGTGGATCGCGACGTGGAGCCGCCCGAGGCCCTGCTGGACGACAGCGTGCAACCTTGCCCGTATCTGCCCGGCGAGCTGGCGCGCTTGCCCTTGCGGCTGCCGCTCGGAGGCTTGTCCCGCCTGAACCTCGAGCAGCGCCTCGCCGAGGGAGATCGTCGGCACGGCTTGGTGCTCTATCGTCCGAGCTGTCCCAGCTGCCACGCGTGCGAAGCGATCCGCGTGGATGTGCGGGCCTTCGAACCGTCTCGCTCCCAAGGGCGAGCGTGGGCTCGCTGTCGCAGCACGCTCAGCGTCGAGCGCGGTCCTGTCGGCGTGGACCCGGAGCGCGTGGACCTGTACCGGAAGCACGAGCGAGAGCGAGGCCTGGCCATGGAAGGCACGGGCGAGATGACGCTCCAGCGCTATCAAGCCTTCCTGGGTGAGAGTTGCACGGAGAGCTTCGAGCTTCGCTTGCACCTCGACGGTCGCCTCGTGGCCTTCAGCGTGATCGATCGTGCGGAGGACGCGCTCTCGGCCGTCTACTGCGTCTGGGATCCGAGCCTGCCCCGGCTCTCCTTGGGCACGAGCTCGATCCTCGCGGAGGTCGCGCTCTGTCGTCAGCTGGGCCTGCGCTGGCTCTACCTCGGGCTGCTCGTCGAGGGTCACGCGCACCTCGGCTACAAGGCGAACTTCCTGCCCCACGAGCGCCTGATCGAAGGGCGGTGGAAGCGCTTCGAGCGATCCTGACGCCGAGTTCGCTCGGGTGCGCCGTCGTGGCTCGACTCAGCCGCCGACGGTGGCCTCGACCTCGGCCACGCTCTTGGGAGCGCCCGCGGTCAGCACCTGGTGACCCGTCTCCGTGATCAGGATGTCGTCTTCGATGCGGATGCCTCGGACGTTCAGCGCGTCGAGCGCCGCGCGGTTCAAGCGGCCTGCCTCCACGCGACGCAGCGTCTCGTCTTCGAGGATCGCCGGCACCACGTACAGACCGGGTTCGATCGTCACGGCCATGCCCGGCTCCAGATCGCGGTCGAGGCGCAGATACGACAGACCGAACTGTTCGCTGCGTGCGCGACCCTCGGCGTAACCGGCGCGGTCGCCGAGGTCTTCCATGTCGTGTACGTCGAGGCCCAGGAGATGGCCCACGCCGTGCGGGAAGAGCAAGGCATGTACGCCGTCCGCGACCAGCTCGTCCACGTCGCCCGTCAGCACGCCGAGGTCGAGCAGGCCCTGCGTCGTCGCGCGCGCGGCGGCCAGATGCACGTCGCGGTAACGCGTCCCGGGCTTCGCGATCGCGAGCGCTGCCGCCTGCGCGTTCAGCACGACCTGGTAGGCGTCTCGCTGGCCGCCTTCGAACGTGCCGCTCACGGGCCAGCAGCGCGTGACGTCCCCGGCCCAACCTCGGGGCGTCTCGGCGCCGACGTCGGCCAGGAGGATGTCTCCGGCTCGCGCCACGCCCGCGTGGGAGACGTTGTGCAGCACCTCGCCGTGGACGGTGACGATGGACTCGTAGCTCGTGCCCATGTCGCGACGCCTCAGCTCCATCTCCATCGCGGCGCAGATCGCGGCCTCGCCGATGCCAGGGCGCGTGACGTGCATGCCGGCGATGTGGGCCGCCACCGTCCCCTCGCCGGCCAGGCGCAGCTCGTCGATGGCCGCCGCGTCGTGCACCAGACGGAGCGAGAGGATGGCCTCCGCCAGGCGCGCGTCGCGCTCCGAGGTAGACGCGTCGGGCGCGCGTCCGAGCAGCTCACGCTGCCGCGCCTGGGTCGCATGATCGGGCGCCAGCAGGCTGGACGCGTCGAGCTTCGCGAGCGCGGCTGGCAGCTGGTCGAGTGCCACGAGCTCACAGTCGAGCTGAGCCGCGAGCTCCGCGAAGCTGGGCACGGCGCCATGCCAGAGCGCGTCGTCCTCGGCCGGCGGCTGGACGAAGAGACGCGTCCGCTCACCCTCGAGCAGCGCGTAGGCGCCGGGCAAGGCGTGGCCGATCAGATAGAGGAAGTGGCTCGACGCCCGGAACGAGTACACGTTCGAGGGGAAGTTGCGCGAACAGGGCGCGCCCGCGGGGATGAGCGCCGGCGTGTCGCCGAGCAGGGTGGAGAGGCGCTGTCGACGGGCCTTGGCCGCGCCGATGGAGGCTGCGTGAAATGGGCTCATGACGCAGGCATAGCAGACGCCGCGAGCGCGTGGGACTGGATCGGGCGCGCAGCTCGCGTCCGAACGCGACCGGGTCCTCGCTAGCGCCTCGTCCGCCGACGCGCCCGGGACCCGACGAGGCCCAGCAGCGTCAGCCCGAAGGCGAGCGGCGCCCATGGCCCGGAGCGTCCTGCCGGAGCCGCGCTGCAGCCCCATGAGCCCGGCGCGGCGGCGGCGCCGGCGTCCACGTCCATGACTCCGCCGTGGAGGCTCGTGGTCCCGGCGTCGGGGTCCAACGTGCCCGCGCCGAGGGCGACGGAACCGGCATCGGCGCCCGTCGTTCCGGCGTCGACACCTGCGTCCGTAGCGGCCGGCGGAACGCAACCGCTGATCGGGAATCCGTCGCCCGGGCTGGCCGCGAGCTTGCCGTTTGTGATGGGCCGATAGACGCCGTCTGCGGGCATCGAGTCCTCAGGGTGGTTGAGATTCCAGAGGTGTTGACAGGCCCTCGCCGTGTCGACGCGCGAGTTCGCCCCGGGGCAGTCGAAGTGCTGGGGTCGGCGCTCCCCGACCAGACGCAGCCCTGCGCCTCGAGCGCCCCGCGCGCCTCGGCGTAGTTCGCCACATCGATGGCGCGACCGCTCCCATGGCTGCTGTTCCCCGGCGATGCAGCAGGCCCGCACGCGCTCGAGCTCGGGAGCACGTATTGATCGGCCACGGTGTGAAAGGCGAAAATGATGGACCGCGGCGTGGTGTCGGCCGCGGCCTGGATCGCATCACGTGTGGAGGCCTGTGCGTAGGCAAGGACTCCGGGGCTGAGCGAGAGGTTCGGATAGGGCGCGAAGGGTACGAGGACTTGCGAGCCAAACATGCAATTCTGGACCTCGATGAGCTGCTCCGAGAGCCCGGCCACACTCGCCGTGGAGCAGGTGGATTGCGCCCCGCTCGAGGAGGTGACGAGCCAGGTGCCGAGAGCGAGCGCGAAGGCGAGACAGGTCGTGGGTGCCGAGGCGCGCCCGCGCTCTGTGCCATGGCATGCCGGGGACGAAGTCAGCACGAGGCGGAGGAGTGTTCGGGTGTTCACGGGCTTTGATCGTAGCTCTCGCGTCGCTCAATCCCACTCAATCCTCCGCGCTCCGGAGCCGGTCAAACGCGAATGGTGGTCAGCCTCGGCCACGGTTGATCAAGGTTTCGGGGCGGCCCACACCTTCCCGTTCACGGGCTGCGCCCTGACGCTAGCGCCTGCGCCGCCGACGCGACCTGGACCATGCGAAGCCCAAGAGCGTCAGCGTGAAGGCGAGACTCGCCCAAGGTGTCGCGCGCCCTGATCCTGCGGCGCGGCAACCGCACCCGCTCGTGAGGCTGCCCGAGCCGTGACCGCCCGCGTCCAGGCTCCCCATGTCCGCGTCGCCGACAGCACCTGCGTCGAGGTCCACGCCCGCGTCCGCGTCAGGGCTGGAAGGAGCGAGGCAGAGGTAGTCGTCCGTGCGCCCCTGGGCTTCGCTCTCCGCCGGCTCGTACCAGCGCACGCAATCCATGCCCGCGACGGGACCACTCTCACTCCACAGCACGTCGTAGGGCG
>JAACVI010000196.1 GCA_009992505.1 Myxococcales bacterium | reverse complement strand
CTGGACCAGCACGGGGCTCGCCGTGGTCGCCGCGGGCGTGGGCGTGGCCTTCGGCCTATCGGCGCAGTCGAAGCACAACTCGGTGGTCAATCGCCTCGATCCCAACGACCCGACGGTCGGCCTGGGCTTGGTCACGCAGGCGGATCTCGACGACATCCACAACACGGCCATCCGCGCGGACATCTTCTTCGGCGTGGCGGGTCTGTTCGCCGTCACCTCGCTGACGCTCGCCTTCTTGACCGATTGGGGAGGGACCGAGGACGCCAGCGCACCGACGCAGGCTCGCGTCCGTCTCTTCCCCGTCGCTTCTCCCCAAGCCGCGGGCCTCACCCTGATGGGGAGCTTCTGATGAAGATCACACACGCGCGCCTCGCCCCGTTCCTCGTGGCCCTGCTGTCGCTGCCCTCGTTCGCGGGCTGCTCCCTGATGGGCCTCGACAGCATCGACCTGCCCCAATGCCAGTCCGACGCGGACTGCACGGCCGCGCTCAACGCCGCGGCCGGCCTGTACGAGGGCTGCCACGCCTTCGCCTGCGTACCGAGCGGCGACCGCCACGTCTGTCAGCGCATCGAGACCGAGATCTGCGACGGCTTCGACAACGACTGCGACCACCTGGTGGACGAAGCCAACGCAAGCACTCAGAGCTTCTCGCCCAGCATCGATCGGCGCGCGGACGCACCCGGCACCATCCTCGAGGACATCGACATCTCGAGCGACGGAGACCAGCAGGTCCTGGCCTCGTGGTCGGTGAAGAACGGCTCCCTCTCCGAAGGCTGGACCACGCGCTTGAACGGAAGCGCGCCGACGCCCCAGCAGCTCGGTTACCGCACCAACGTGGACGCGATCAACCTCAGCAACACCATGTTGACGCCCGTGGCCACGCCCGGGCTGTGCGGCGCAGGGCCGAGCGAGACGCGCAACTGCGAGATCGGCGACGTGGTTCGCGGTTCCAGCGCGCGCGGCACCTTCACGGCCACCGTCAACGTCGACGGCTGCCCGGCGGGGCTCTTGCGCGTGGCCGAGACGTCGACGGACCTGCCCGAGCAGCTGATCGATCGTGGCCCAGGCCGGCGCTCGAGCGTGTACCGCGGCGTGGCGCGCATCGACGGCTCGACCTGCTCGGCGAACACGAGCGCGGCGTGTCAGGCGGCGATCACCGCCGGCACGGGCTTCGGGACGTCGTGCGGCGCCACCCAACCCGCCATCGCGAACCTGCCCTCCAGTCCGCCGCAGGGGCTGGTGGCCTTCCTCGGCGCGCCCGACGGTTCCCCGAGCTGCGATGGCGCCGTCGTGCCCGTGGAGGCTTTGGGCGTGTACCGCCGCGGCGGCGTCTCGAGCGGTCTCGAGTGGGTCGACGGGGCCGAAGAGGGACAGCCGACCGAAATCGGCATGACCAAGGGCGGAGGTCGACCCGGCGTGCTCACGGTGCTGGATTCGGGCTACCTCGTGGCCTACGGCAACGAGAACGGGCGGCTCTCCATCCACTTCATCCCCCGTCTCCCGGATCCCCCGGCGAACGCCGGGCTCGATTGCGGCGCGGGCGTGTCCTGTGACTCGGTCACGGCCGAGGCGCGCACGGACGTGACGACTCCGCCGCTCCCGACTCCGATCGACTTCCCCGAGATCCCGCAAGCCTTCGCCGGGCAAGTAGACCACGTGCGACTCGGCCTCGGCCGCGTCATGGGCGACAGCGTCGAGGTCGGCCTCACCTACCGCGAAGGCTGCACGCCGACGGACTCCGTGATCGTCTTCCGCCGCATTCGACTCGATCTCACGGTGACGGACGCGACCATGCTGACGGACGCGGGCAGCGCCGTGAGGGTGAACGCGGGCGAACAGGTCCAGGGCAACCCGGCGCTGATCCATCTGGACGAAGGCTTTGTGAGTGTGGGCTACGACAGCGACGGCATGACCGCCGACGGCAGCGCGCTCGGTGGCTTCCTGGTGGCGTGGCCCTCGGGCCGCAACCGGCTGCTCGCGCGACGCATCAGCGATCTGACGGGCACGCCGCTGCACTCCACGGCGGCGGCCGAGTTCATCGTGCTCAGCCAGCCGCCCACCAGCAGCGGCGCGATGGATCCGGACGTGCGCTCGGTGTCCTTCTTCGTCGACGCCAACGGACCGAGCTTCGCCTACTACGATCGCGCGAATACGGACATCGCGGCGGGCGTGCTGGCCTGTCCGGCGGCAGCCCCTGCGCCCTGATCGGAGCGAATCAGCCCCCGTGCTGCGGCGGTAGATCCGCCGTGGCCAGGGCCGCGTCGAAGAGGTGCTGGTCGTCGTCCGCGTCGTTCGGCGACGGAAGCTCGAGCGCGGATTCGAGGCGCTCGAGGCGTTCGCGCAAGCGGTGGTTCTCGTCGCGCAGGGATCGCAGCATGGCCGAGACCGGGTCGGGCAGGCTGGCGTGGTCGAGGGTCGCGTCGAAGCGCGCGCGCCTGTCGTGTCCGGGCACGACCTCGCGACCGGGGACGCCGACCACCGTCGCGCCCGCTTCGACCGGGTGAATCACCACCGAGCCCGAGCCGATGCGCGCGCCATCGCCGATCTCGATGTTCCCCAGGATGCAGGCGTTGCTGCCCACGACCACGTGCGCGCCGAGCTGCGGATGTCGCTGCTGACGGGCCATGCTCGTGCCGCCGAGGACCACGCCCTTGTACAGGATGCAGCCATCGCCGACGCGCGCCGTCTCGCCGATCACGACGCCCATGCCGTGATCGATGAAAACCCCCTGGCCGATGATCGCGCCCGGGTGCACCTCGATGCCGGTGAAGAAGCGGTTGGCGTGGGAGACGAGGCGCGCGGCCAGAGGCCGCTCGGCGTCCCACAGATCGTGCGCGACGCGATGCATCCACAGCGCGTGCAGCCCGGGATAGGTGAGCACGACCTCGAGGGGCGTCCGCGCCGCGGGATCGTGCGTCATCACAGCGTCGACGTCGCGGCGCATGCAACGCAGGCGCGCCCCCCAGCGGCGAAGAGGACCGGCCTCTTCGGCCTCGGTGCAGGGAGGAGACGGGGCGCTCAGATGCTGCGGGTTCGCCATGTGGGTCCAGTGTAGGACCTCGTCGGCGACGTGGCGAGACGAGGCCGGCGTGTCAGAGTGGCGCATGACGAAGCGCAAAAGGGATGACCAAGGGAGCACGGTAGCGGGCCCCGTGGACGCCACCGTGGACGGCGGATTGAATCGGCCGTTCGCGGCCCTCTCCGGTCTGCGTGCGAAGCTGCCCAAGCAGAAGTCCCCGGCCGCACCGACCGCCAAGAAGCCCTCCACGGGGCCACAGCCAAACGCGCCCGCGACGGCGCTTGCTTCGAAGACCGCGGCGGCGCGCCATCCGGTCTCGGCGCCCGGTGGCCACAGCCGCGAGGATCGGGTGGCCTTGAGTCAGGCCTTCGCCGGCGTGAGGCCTTTGGCCAAGAAGGCCCTTCGACACCCCGCGTCGACCGCCACACCCGCGGCCAACGCGGCCAACGCACCCGAGGTGTCGAAGACGGAAGCGGTCGCTCGCGCACGGCTCGATGCTCTGGTGGGCGGCGGCGTGACCTTCGAGCTGACGCGCGAAGACGGACTGCTGCGCGCGCTGCGCCGTGGCATGCACGCGGATCATCTGAAGGTCCTGCTCGACCCCGAGGTGCGTCCGGACCTCGAATTCGATCTGCACGGCTTGAGCGCCAAGGATGCCCAACAGAGACTGAGCCGCTTCGTCCGCGAGGCCCACGGTCGCGGCGCGCGCACGCTGTTGATCATCCACGGTCGGGGAAACCGCAGCCCCGGACCGCCCGTGCTCGGCGACGCGGCGCTCGAAGCGCTCACCCGTGGAGGTGCCGCGCCGCTGGTCTCCGCCCTGGCCACGGCGCCCCGCGCCCTCGGTGGAGTGGGCGCCCTGCTCGTGCGCCTCGGCAAACGCTGAGCGGCGATGGGCCGTTCGGCGGGGGCTCGTTTGACTTGTCCAGCACCGAAACCGACTGCCTCCTGCGGCGGGGGATTGGCTGACCCGCCATTGACGGGAGCGCTCGAACCACTGAACATGGGCGCAGTCATGCGTCGCATCGAGAATCCCCCGAATCCCTTCGAACGAGCCCACCTCGAGTGGGATGGGCCGCCTCCCCCGGCTCAGCTCGAGGTCTTCGAGCAGCAGGCCAAGACGGCGCTGTCGCGCAACGAGAGCCCCGACCTCGGCTTCTCCTACAGCCTCAACCCCTACCGCGGCTGCTTCCACGCCTGCGCCTACTGCTATGCGCGACCCAGCCACGAGTATCTGGGCTTCGGCGCCGGCACGGACTTCGATCGCCGCGTCGTCGTGAAGACGAACATCGCCGAGCTGCTGCGTGCTTCCTTCGAGAAGAAGAGCTGGCGTGGCGAGCTCGTCGCCTTCTCGGGCAACACCGACTGCTACCAACCGCTCGAGGCGAGCTACGAGCTGACGCGGGCATGCCTCACGATCTGCGCGGAGTACCGGAACCCCGTCGCCATGATCACCAAGGGCACGCTGATCCGGCGCGACATCGATCTGCTCGCGCGCCTCGCCCGACAAGCACGGGCCAGCGTCGGCATCAGCGTGGCCTTCGTCGACGATTCCATGGCGCGCGCCATCGAGCCCTTCGCCAGCTCGCCCAGCAAGCGCTTCGAGACGATTCGCCAGCTCACGGAAGCCGGCGTGCCCACGAACGCCATCCTGGGACCGGTGATTCTGGGATTGAACGACGATCAGGTACCCGAGATCCTCCAGCGCGCAGCGGCGGCGGGCGCGGACGGAGCGAGCCTCTTGCCTCTCAGGCTCTCGCCCGTCGTCCGGGGCATCTTCGAGGCGCGCCTTGCGGAGGCCTTCCCGCTGCGAGCGAAGAAGGTCGCGAACGCCTACGCCGAGGCGGGAGCGGACCCGCGCGGCTTCCATCAACGCATGCACGGACGAGGCGCGCGCTGGGCCGTGGTCGAGCAGCTCTTCGAACGCAGCTGCGCGCGGCTGGGCCTCACACGCCCCACCCCTGAGGGTGAACCCGATGAGCCATCCACCTTCCGGCGCCCCCGCGCACAGCTCGAGCTCTTCGGCTGAAGAGCCTTGGCCCTGCCGCGAGGGGCATTCCACGGCGTCCCGTCCAACAGCCTGTTGCGTCGGCCGACCAGTGATGTAGGACGGGCCCATGCTCGAACGTGAACTGCTGGAAGCGAAGCGCATGGCCCGCGAGGCCGGCACCATCCTGATGAGGATCTACGCGACGGACTTCTCCGTGGCCTACAAGGGCGTGCGCGATCCCGTGACGGACGCGGACAAACAAGCCAACGCCTTCTTGGTCGCCGAGCTCTCGCGCCTCTTCCCCGACGACGCGATCATCGCTGAAGAGTCCCCGGATCTGCGCGACGACGGCGGCGCCAAGCGCTGCTGGTACGTCGATCCCGTGGACGGCACCAAGGAGTTCATCTCCAAGAACGGCGAGTTCAGCGTGATGATCGGCCTGAGCATCGATCACGAGAGCCGCCTCGGCGTCGTGTACCAACCGGCCAAGGACAAGCTCTACTCGGGCATCGTCGGCGAAGGCGCTTGGCTCGAGGAAGACGGCGCGACGCGAACGCTGAAGGTCAGCGACGTCGCCGTGCCCCGGGATCTCAGCCTGGTCGTCTCGCGCAGCCATCGTGGCGCGAGCACGGACGCCTTCGTCAAACGCGTCGGCATCCACAAAGAGGCCAAGAGCGGATCCGTGGGCCTCAAGGTCGGCCTGATCGCCGAGCAGATCGCCGACCTCTACGTGCACATCTCGGATCGCTCGATGAAGTGGGACGCCTGCGGTCCCGAAGCCATCCTGCGTGGCGCGGGCGGTCGCTTCACGGACCTCGCGGGCAAGCCCTATCGATACGGCGACGGCCCCTTGGCCAACCTCGGCGGCATCCTCGCTTGCAACGCCGTGGCCTTCGACGCGGTGTTACCCGACGCACACGCGGTGGCGCGCGACGAAGGTCTGGTCGACTAAGCGCCGGCGACCGCGAGCACCTGCGTGATGCGGGAGACATCGTCGCTGGGCAGATAGGGTGGCTGTCCCAGCTCGCGCACGCCGCTCTCGACCTGGTCGGGTCTGCGCATACCGAGCACCGCGCTGGTGACCACCGGGTTCGCGAGCACGAAGCCCAGGGAGGCGCCGACCATGGTGCGAACCTCGTCGTGCACCAAGAAGCGCAGCATGTTCACGGTGCGGATGCGCTCGACCAAGACGGACGGAGACCAGCGCGCGCCGCGGTGATCGTCGAGCGCGAACTTCCGGCGCTCGTTCCAGCGCCCCGCCAACAGCCCGTAGCAGAGGGGAGAGGTGGCGAGGACGCCCACGCCGGCGTCTTGCAGCGCGGTCTGCACCTCGTGCAGCGCGTCGCCCGCGATGATGTTGTGGGGAAGGGCGATGGCCTGGGCGCCCGCGGCGATGGCCGCCGAAGCCTGCTCGGACGTGGTCACGCTGGCACCCCAGGCCAGGATCTTCCCATCCTCTAGCAGGCGGTCGATGGCCTTGCCGAAGTCCTCACGACGGTAGACGTCGTCGGAGGGCGCGTGCAGTAACAGGAGATCGATGCGGTCGGTCCGGAGGCGCGTCAGCGAGTCCTCGCAGTCGACCACGAGCGAGTCCATGTCGAAGCGATGATGCACCTGGCCGTCGACCCAGCGGGCTCCCGCGCGGGTGACGTATTGCAGCTCGTCACGACGCTCGTGCGCCACCTCCGCCACGATCTTCTCGCTGCGACCGTCTCCCCACAGGGGAGCCATGTCGAAGCTGGTCACGCCGTGTTCCAAAGCTGAGCGCACGGTGGAGCGGAAGAGCTCGTCGGACACGCGCCCGTAGGCGTCGGCGGCGAGGCCCCAGGTGCCGAGGCTGAGCTCGGACAAGCGGAGATCCGTCTTTCCCAAGATGCGACTATCCATCGGCCGAGTATGGTCCGAGCGAGCCTGCGGGCCCAGCCAGTTCTCTCTCGCGCGAAGCGGTCGAGGTGTTCGCATCACGCACGCCTGAATGCGAACGTGGGGTGCAGGACTTGTCCTGCACCGGACGCATCCGGGTCGTCGACGTCCGCGTCGCGGTCGGGGTCGCGGTCGGGGTCGACGTGTTCGCATCACGCACGCCTGAATGCGAACGTGGGGTGCAGGACTTGTCCTGCACCGGACGCATCTCCGGCGTCGACGTCCGCGTCGCGGTCGGGGTCGCGGTCGGGGTCGCGGTGTTCGCATCACGCACGCCTGAATGCGAACGTGGGGTGCTGGACTTGTC
>JAACVI010000195.1 GCA_009992505.1 Myxococcales bacterium | reverse complement strand
TGTCCGGTGCAGGACAAGTCCTGCACCCCACGATCGAACGTCGACGCAGGCGAAGTGTCCGGTGCAGGACAAGTCCTGCACCCCACGTTCGCATTCAGGGGTGCGTGATGCGCGGGCACGGTGATCCCGAGGGTCAGCGGGCGGGTAGGTCGTAGCTTCTCGGGAGCATCGGGTCGGGGGCCGGGTCGCCCTTGAACCGGTCGAGCTCCGCCTCGATGGCGCCCCAGGAGTCGACGCAGACGATCTGTCCGCGCAAGAGCACGACGCCGAGCTCGCTCGCACCCTCCGCCCAGCCGATGTGGATGTCGCTGCTCGACAGGCGGCCTTCGCAACCGGCGGGCGCCTGATGCCAGCGGGCCGCCGTGATCACGCCCGCGTCGGGACCGATCAGGCTCGCGCTCGTGCCAAGCGGCGCGTCGCCACCGCCCGTCATGCAGCTCGCGAGCGTGCACAGCAGGCTCAACAGCGCCCCATGGGTAGCGTGCTTCATATGTTTCATGATCCCTCGCCTTCGGTCTCTCGCCGATATTCGCTCACGAGTTGGGAGAGCCTCGGACGCTTCATGCCCAAGAGCGCAGCGGCCTTGGAGATGGTTCCTTCGCTCTCGTCCATGGCGCGCATCACGCACGCGCGTTCGATCTCTTTCTTCAGTACGCGCAACGGCAGGCCCTCTTCCCGCAGCCAGCGGTAGCAGAGGTCGCGCTCGTCGATGGCGGCGCCCGCGCGCGTCGAGCTGTCGTGTGCGCCGAGCACGGCGCCGAGGGCGGCCGGGTCGATGTGGTCGCCTTCGGCGAAGAGCGCCGCGGCGCGCAGTGTGTTGTCGAGTTCGCGTACGTTGCCGGGCCAGGATCTGCGGCCCAGCTCGCGCAACGCTTCGTGCGTCAAGAGCAGCGGTTTGATGCCAAGCGTCTCGGCGCCACGCGCCAGGAGGTGTTCGGCGAGCAGGGGGAGATCCAGTGGCCGCGCGCGCAGTGGTGGCAAGATCAGGTGCGCGGCCTCCAGGCGGTACAGCAGATCCTCCCGGAATTCGCTGGCGTCGACCAGGGTTCGCAGCGGTCGGCGGGTCGTGGCGAGGACGCGAACGTCGACGTGGCGCGCTTGGCCTGCGCCCACGCGCCGCAGCTGTCCCTCGCCCAGCGCGCGCAGCAACGCGGCCTGCAGCCGAGGCGAGGCCTCGTCGATCGCGTCGAGCAGCAACGTGCCGCGGTGGGCGCGCTCGAAACATCCCTGGTGCGCCGTCACGGCGTCGGTGAAGGCGCCGCGCTCGTGGCCAAACAGGGTGCTCTCGACCAGACCGTCCGAGATGGATGCGCAGTCGATGTGGACGAAGCTGCCCTCGGCGCGCGGCGAGAGGGCGTGGAGCTCCATGGCCACCAGCTCCTTGCCCGTGCCGCTCTCGCCCTCGATCAGCACGGCACAGGAGCTCTGGGCGAAGCGGCCCATGCGCTCACGCAGCGCCTGCATGGCGGGTGAGCGTCCCACCAGGGTCGGATGACGTGGGCCCGTGGCGCTGCGGGCGCGCCCGCTGACCAGGGTCTCGAGGCGTCGCCGCACCACTCGCTTGCGAAAGGCCTCCATGCTGGCCTCGGGCACCTTCGGTTCCAGGCTGCGGTCGAGGGCCAGCCCTCGGGAGGCCTCTGCTCGGGCGTCGCTTCGCAGGCCGGCGTCGGCCAGGGCACGAGCCGATGCCAGCGCGGCCGCGACCTCGAGGCAAGGATCGCCCAACTCGCGGCTCAGGGTCACGGCGCGTTCCGCCGACGCGCGACCGTCTTGGCCTTTGGCGCGCGCCCAGGAGGCACGCGCGAGCTCGGCTTCGATCCTTCTCCGTGGCAGGAGCGTCTTGGGCAGGGTGGCCAGGAGCTTCTCGGCTCGGGCCGGGGATCCCTGCCGCGCCGCCGCCTCGGCGCCGCCGAGCAGAGCCGCCACGCCGCGTTCGGGATCGAGCACGCCCAGCGCGTCCCACGCCGCGTCGAAGGAGAGCTGCGCCTCCGCCCACGACTCCTCGCTCAGCGCGATGCGTCCACGCAGGAGCAAACCCTCGGCACGCGCCGAGGGCGTCTCGGCACCTCCTCCGAGGGCGTCACCCATGTTGCAGAGCCTGCGCGCCGCCGGCAGATCGCCGAGGCTCTCGTAGAGTTCGCCGAGGTTGTAGGCCGCACGCACCAGCGAGGCGCGATTGCCCAGACGTCCCAGCGCGTCGAGGGCCAGGGCGTAGGCGTCGGCAGCACTCGCCCAATCGTGTTCGAGGTGGCTGAGCACGGCCAGGTTCTGAGCCGCCAGGGCCAGAGGCTTCGCTTCCTCGAGGGGCAGCGCCAGAGTGCGAGCATGCTCGAGCGCGGCACGCGCCGCGTTCAGATCGCCCGTGCGGATGTGCGCCACGCCCTTTCCGCCCCACGCCAGCGCGACGTGCAGCGCGTCGTTCAGCGCCTCGGCGTCTTCGCGGTAGTCGGTGTAGTGGCTCAGCGCCTGGTCGAAGTCACCCTTGGCCAGCGCCACCTTGGCCAGAGTCTGTCGTGCCTCGAGCCGCGCGCGTCCGTCGGCCGCGCCGACGATCTCGGTCGCGAGCTGCTCCGCCGCGTCGAGCTGGCCACGCTGGTAGAGGATCTCCGCGCCCAGCGCGTCGAGCGCGAATCGCAGCGTCTCGTCCACTGCGCTCGCCAGGCCGAGCGCCACCACAGCCTCGGCTTCCCGCAGGGCGCCCGCGTCCAGCAGGCGCTTGCCAGCGGCCACGATGCCCGCGTGCTGCGCCACGGGATCCGCTTGATCCTCGCTGGTTCGTCTCACCACGCCCAAAGCATAGTGACGATTATCCACACGCGCCCGTGAAGCCCGAGCCTCGGATCCCGTCTCAGGTACATGAGCACGGGCCCTCACGCGCGGTGGCTGCTAGGCTGCCCTACGATGTTTGCTTTGATCCGCGCCGCGTGGGCCGCGACGCTCGTCCTCACTCTGGTGGCGAGCGCGGCGCCAGCCTCTGCCCAGTTGAGCGCTCCACTCTCTCGTACGGACCGCGCACGCCTGGAGGCGGGCGAGACCGTGCGCCGACCCGAGAACCAAACTCGCGGCAACATGCACCTTATCGGCGGTGCCAGCTTCCAGGTGATCGACCTGCCCGAGGACGCCCTGTGGCGCGCGCTCTCCGATCCCGCAGCCTACCAGCACATGCTGCCTCAGGTCGTGTCGTCGGAGCAGGTCGCGCAGCGAGCGGCGACGCGCACCGTCTGCATCCATCACCATCGTGGGATGGTCGACGTCGACTACTGCCTGCGCATGACCTACCAGGAGTCGGACGGGCTCGTGCTCTTCCAGCTCGACGACAGTCGCCCCCACGACATCCGCGCCGGCTGGGGATACATCCGCATCCACCCGTGGTCGGAGGGCCGGACGCTCGTCTCCTTCGGTGTCCTGGTGGATGTCGGTGGTGGCGTGATCGCCGGTCTCGTGCGTCCCACGTTTCAGGAGTGGCTGTTGAAGATCCCGCTCACGATGAAGTGGTACGTCGAAGGTTCAGGTCGCTCGCGCTACGCGCACGCGCCGGCCGAACCCAGCCCCGCGAGCTGAGCCCGCGCCAGCTCCGAGCGAGGCAGGAGTCGAGATCTTGCGATCGCCGGGTGCCTGGACCACGGTGCCGCGCATGCCGTTGTAGCCCGCGCTCCCCGATCCTCTCGTGCTGCAGGCGCGCTGCCTCGTCATGGCGGCGCTGGACGCGGTGCTCAGCCCCGAGTGGCAGTACCGAAGCTACTCCTTCGATGCGCGCTGGGCCGACGGCGCGAAGATGGCGAGCATGCGCAACGGCAGCGGCGACACCGTCTTCCTCGTCTTCGATCCCGCGGGCCTCTACGTTCAAGGGCTCGACCACGAGTCGGTCATGGCCAGGGCGACGTTGGATCCGTCCGCGCTCGACCTATTCGAGACGCCGCCGTCGTCGCCCGCCCCGCCGGGCCCTCGAGACCGACAACCAGAAAGCCTTCCTATCGCAGCGACCTATCTCCTCATGGACAGGTCGTTCCATGTCAGGGGCCGAGGCTTGCCCGGCCCGCGCACTGTGCGTGCGGTGGACCTCCTCGCTTCGCTACGCGCGCCTCCTGTCACGCACGTCTCGCGGAGCCCGGGAGGGTCGCTCGGAGGGGGCTCCGCGCGTGCCAAGTCGCCTCCCGACCCAAGCTCGACTTGGCGCGCGCGGCGAGGCGGCCTTGCGCGAGCGCCCTCCGGCCACGCTCGCGGTCCTTGCCGAGCGCTCGCATGTGCAAGGCCACCGTCCCCCGGAGAGCGACCCTCCCGGGCGGCTCCCGTGTCCAAGACTGTCCCAGAGTGATCCCCAACGCTCGTCCCCTACGGCGAGATGAATGGTCCGATCACGCGGTGGGGCCCGACGTTCGTCGCGGGCCGCGCTTGCGCTGCCCACCCATGGCTTTTGTGGCATGCTGCCGCATCCGCCGGCGTGGCGAGATGAGGAGCTGCAATGAACGTCATCGACGCCATGACCTCGAACCCCGTGACCGTCTTCGCCTCCACCAGTATCGGTGAGGTGGTGCGGCTGATGTTGGACGAAGGCATCCGCCACCTGCCCGTGATGGACGCAGGCGGCATGGTGGGCATCGTCAGCGATCGCGACATCAAGAGCGTCTCCATGCCTCGCCTCGTGGATCTCGAGGCCATCGACGCGCTGCGCGCGCGCTACGATCAGCCGATCTCGGAGCTGATGGCGGGGGACCCCGTCACCGTCTATCCCGAGACGAACCTGGCCGAGGCGGTGGATCGCATGATCGACAATCGCATCGGCGCGCTGCCCGTGGTCAACGCCGACACGGGAGATCTGGTCGGCATCCTGAGTCAGGCGGACGTGCTCCGCGTGGCTCGCGATCGCCTGGAGGACTGAGCCCCTTCGCGGGCCTCGGGCACGCCATGGCATTGTGGGCGGCGATCGTGACGGGGACGCTCGCGGGTGTGGCGAGCGCGCCCCACTGCGCCGGCATGTGCGGTCCCGTGGCTGCCTTCGCCTGCCGCGGTGGAGAGCGCGCGGCGCCGCTGCGTTACCAGCTCGGGCGCATGGTCGGCTACGCCGTGCTCGGTGTGCTCGCGGGCGCTCTGGGGGTCGTCGTCTCGGACCGCCTGTCCACGCCCATCGCGGGAGCCGTGCTCTCGTGGTCGCTGGCGGCTGGGCTCGGGCTCTCGGCCTACCGCCTCTGGCGCACAGGCTCTCCCGCGCCCGCGCCGCTGGTGAAGCTCGGACGTCCGCGCGGTGCGGGGCGTCCCTGGCTGCGTCGCTTGCCCACCGATCCCGCGGCGCTGGGCGTGATGACCGCGCTCTTGCCCTGCGGATCCCTGGTCGCGGCCGCCTTGCTCGCGGCGGGCAGCGGGAGCGCCGCCCTCGGGGCCGTGACCATGCTCTCCTTCAGCCTGACGACCGCGCTCGGCCTGCTCGGGGTCGCCTACGCCGCCCGCTTTCTGGGACGCCGGCCCGGTGCCGCTCGGGGTCTCGCGCTGCTGCTCGCGCTAGGGGCCGTGGTCCTCGTCATCCGGCCGATACGAGCCCTCGGCAACGGATCGGCCGAGTGCCATACGCCCGCCTTGGTCTCCGCCGCACCCTAGCGAGCCGAAAGGGTCGCGCCATAGGGGCCTCCCGTCCGAGCGAAAGGGGCCCGTCGCCGAATTCAGTGGCCCTGTTGATCCGAATCAACGGGGCAGCGACAGGGCGCTGTTAGACAGCGCGCGACTTCGTTGCGGGGCGCCTCCGCGGGCGTGCTGCGTTTGGGGTCTTTTCCGGCACGCATGTTGCGTGCGGGCGAGTGGACGCATGGCAGATGGCAGGGAAATTGGCAGGGAAATTGGACGGCCCGCGCAGCGGGTGCGTCCGGCTCGCGTTGCGCGCGCAACAATTGCGCCTGCGCAATGTGCCCACTGCGGTCTGCCCGCCCCCGCCGCTCCGGAGGGGGCGGCCTTCTGCTGCGGAGGCTGCGAGGCCGTCTATCACCTGCTGCACGACGAGGGTCTCGCGCGCTTCTACGATCTGAGGGGCGAGCGCGGGGTACCCGTCGTGGATCGAGGCTCCTCCGAGCGTCCCTGGCTCACGCCCATCGAGGCCTCGGTCGCCGAGCGGGGGAGCTGCGAGCTCGACGTCTCGGGCATCCATTGCGCGGCCTGCGTCTGGGTCATGGAGGAGCTCTTCCGCCGTCAGCCCGGGGCGGGCTTCCTGGAGCTGAACCCGACCCTGGGTCGCGTGCATATGCGCATCGGCGAGGACTTCCCGCTGCGGGCCTACCTCGATGAGGTGGAGCGCCTCGGTTACCGCTTCGGCCCCGCGCGCAAGCAGACGCACCGCGCGTCCGATGGGCTCTTGGTTCGCACGGGCATCGCCATGGCGCTGGCCGGCAACACCATGATCTTCGCCATCGCCATCTACCTCGGGCTACGCACGGGACCGCTCCACGAGCTGCTCTCGGAGCTGAGCTACGGCGCCGGTGTGCTGTCCGTCCTGGTCGGTGGCGGCGTGTTCTTCCAGGCCGCGTGGCAAGGCGTGCGCGCCCGCGTCCTGCACCTCGACCTGCCCATCGCCCTGGGCATCGCCCTGGCCTTCGCGGGCTCGAGCTACCGCTTCTTCTTCGGCGACGGCGAGGCGGCCTACGTCGACACGCTGACCGTGTTCATCGCCCTGATGCTGCTCGGACGCTTCCTCCAGGAGCGCACCCTCGAGCGCAACCGGGATCGCCTGCTCGCGGACGAGGGCGTCGACGCCATGACCACTCGCCGGGAGCGCGACGGGCAGGTGGAGACCGTCCCATGCCTCGACGTCGTCGCCGGAGACACGCTCGTCTTCGCACCCGGAGACCTCGTGCCCGTGGACGCGCACCTGCTCTCCGAGAGCGCGACCCTTTCGCTCGACTGGATCGACGGCGAGAGCGCGCCTCGTCACTTCGTCTGTGGGGAGACGCTCCCGGCCGGCGCCTTCAACACGGGAGATCAGGCCTTGCGCGCTCGGGCCGAGTCGAGCTTCGAAGCCTCCTCCGTGCTCCGACTGCTCACGCGCACCAGCGAGGGAGCCGAGGTGCCTGTCGCTTCGCGTTTCTGGCAGCGCGTCTCGGGCGTCTACGTCGTCGGCGTGCTGCTTGCCGCAGCTGTGGGTGGCCTGGGCTGGCTCTGGGCCAGCGGCGACGCCGTCCGCGCCATCGAGGTCGCCACCGCGATCCTGGTGGTGACCTGCCCCTGCTCCTTCGGCATCGCCGTCCCCCTCGGCTACGAGGTCGTCCGCGCGCGCCTGCGCCGGGTCGGTCTCTTCGTGCGCACGCGCAGCCTGCTCGATCGCATGCGTCAGGTTCGTCGCGTGGTCTTCGACAAGACCGGCACGCTGACCACCGGCAAGCTCTCTCTCTGCGCGCCCGAGCAGCTCGACGAGCTCAGCG
>JAACVI010000194.1 GCA_009992505.1 Myxococcales bacterium | reverse complement strand
GCGGCTACTCGTTCGGGTCGGGGATGCGTGGCGGGACGAGGAAGAAGATGATGCGCGAGTCCAAGGGCGTGAAGCCGTCGCCCACGACGTCGACACGCGCTCTGAAGAGCTGAGGCATCAGCGTCGGCATGGTGGTCACGTTCATCTTCGGCACGATGTCGAAGCAGACCGGCGTGCCCGGGAGCACCGCGCGGAAGGTGTCCGGGACGGCGTCCCCGTCGATCGCCGGCCGGTCGTAGGTGGAGAGTCCCGTGGTGCAGGTCAAGCCGGGGGCGCTGGTCGTGCGCGTTTCGAGGTGATCGAGGAAGGCGGCCACCGCGTCCACGGTCTCGCCTGGCTCGACCACGTCCGTGGCCTTGGCGCTGACCTCGATGGGCACCTGCGCCGCGTTGAAGATGGCGTCGACCACGGCCGTGCCGAGGCCGCTGCCGTCGGCGGCGATGTCGGAGACGAAGGGCGCCGAGCTGCCTCCCGCGTCCACCGTCCCCGTCCTCGTGGCCATGTCGAGCAGCATGGCTCGCGCCCCGCCGGAGTTGACGCCCACCACGCGCGCGCCGAGAGCCGTCAGGCCTGCGAGCGCTTGCACGTAGGTCGGCGGCGTGGGCGAGATGCCGGAGTAGGCCACTTCACCCGGGTAGTTGTGCGAAGGCGCGTCGGTGATGATCACGATCACCGGCACGGCGTCGGCGCGGAAGCAACCGAAGCCGCGGTAGCCCGCGGGGCAGCCCGGAGCCGTGGGTCCATAGGCCAGCGTGCCGCGCGTGGAGAGCGCCCAGAGGGCCGGGATCAGCGCTTCCGGGATGTCGTTGCCGTTGCGGATCGCGAGGCGACTCACCGCCGCCTGGGCGTTGGCCGTCGAGGTCGTGATCACCTGCTCCTGGTAGTAGGGGCGGTCCGGGTCGGTGCAGCCGAAGAAGCTACAGCCGCCGGGATCGCCGTAGGGGCTGACGGGGAAGTCCTCGTAGCCGCCCACGCCGAACCAGGCGTCGGGGATGCGGCCGCGCACCATCGGGATGATCGTGCCCGAGAGACTCGACGTGAGGTTGCTGATCTCGCCACCCATGGAGCCCGTGGTGTCCACCAGGAAGTAGACGTCGGCCTTCTGCAACGAGGTCGCGAACTGCAGCGTGTCCCGGGTCGGATCGGGCGGTAGCATGTAGGGCACGATGAACACGAAGTCGCCGCGGGTTCGCGGGCTGACGCTCGCATCGAGCGGGTCCGTCCCGGCGCCCACCTCGATCAGATCCGAGACGCCATCGCCGTCCGTGTCCGCGCTGGTGCGGCTGGTGCCGGCGGCCAGCTCGGCCGCGTCGCTGAGGCCGTCGCCGTCGCTGTCGGGGTCGCGGAAGTCGGGGATGCCGTCGGCGTCCGTGTCCACGGGCGGGGTCGCGAGATCCGCGTCGCCAGCCTCTTCTGCGTCGCTGAAGCCATCCCCGTCCGTGTCCAGATCACGTCGGTCGGGTGTGCCGTCGCCATCGGTGTCGAGCACGACCTCGAAGGAGTCGGCGATGGTGTCACCGTCGCTGTCCGCATCGAAGTAGTCGGGTGTGCCGTCGGCGTCGGCGTCGATCGGAGCGCCCGGGTCCGCACCGATCTCGTCGATGTCCAAGATCAGGTCGCCGTCGTTGTCACTGTCACGGTAGTCCCCTCGGCCGTCGCCGTCCGCGTCTCCGGCGCCTTCGATCGAGTCGAGGACGCCGTTGTTGTCGCTGTCCGTGTCGCGGAAGTCCGGCGTGCCGTCGAAGTCCGAGTCCACCGGAGGCGAGCTGAGGCTGACGTCGCCGGCCTCGATGCTGTCGTCGATCCCGTCGTCGTCACTGTCGAGATCCAGGTAGTCCGGCGTTCCGTCACCGTCGCTGTCGTCGCTCCCACCGGGCGCGAAGCGCCCCTCGTCGAAGTCCGAGATACCGTCGCCGTCCGTGTCGTCGCCCAGGCTGACGCCCGAGTCCACGACGCCGGAGTCCGCGGTGCCCGTGCCCGTGTCCGTCGCGCCGGAGTCGACCATGGCCGAGTCCGTCCTGCCCGAGTCGCGGGGACCGGCGTCCGAGCCGGAGTCCATGGTCGCCCCGTCGTCTGCGCCGCCGTCGTCCACCGGCGCGCACACACCGCTCGCGCAGCGTCCGCTCGGGCATGTGGAGGCCGTGCAGCTCGGTCCGGAAGGCGAGGCGCTACAGCCTGCCAGGGCCCAAGCCAGCATCGGCGCCATGGGGATCCCAATCCAGCGACCGTCGAACCTGACGCGCATGCCCATGTCTTCTCCTTGTACCCCGTCCCGGGTGCGTGTGAGCCTAGCAGATCTTTCCGCGGGCCCGGCAGGGGGGAGGGTCATCGCGGCATGGATGCGTCGGCCCCGCGCGGGGCCGACCGCCGCGGGATCAGCCCTTCAGCGCTTCCGCGCCGCCGATGATCTCCATCAGCTCCGTGGTGATCGCCGCCTGGCGCGCACGGTTGTACTGGAGCGTCAGCTTGCCGATCATCTCGTCGGCGTTCTTGGTCGCCGCTTCCATGGCCGTCATGCGCGCGCCGTGTTCGGAGGCGACGGACTCGAGCAGAGCGCGGTAGACCTCGACCTCGACGTACATGGGCAAGAGCCGGTCGAGCAGAGCGCGCTTGTTGGGCTCGTAGATGAAGTCCGCCGCGTCGTCGGCCTCGAGGGTCTGGGGCTGGATCGGCAACAGCGGCTCGACCACGACCTCCTGGGTCATGGCGCTCTTGAACTCGTTGTAGACGAGGTAGCAGGCGTCGAGATCGTGGCGCGTGTACTCGTCCACGATGTAGCGGCCGATCTCGCCGGCGCGATCCGGGCTGAGATCCTCGAACACGCCGGTGAAGTCGTGGCTGATGGTCGCGCCGCGTCGCGCGAGGTAGTCGCGACCCTTCTTGCCGATGACGGCGAAGCGCACGTCCTGGCCCTCGGCTTCGAGCTTCTTCCAGCGTGCGTGGGCGGCCTTGTTGATGTTCGAGTTGAACGCACCTGCGAGCCCGCGATCGCTCGTGAGCACCACGAGCATCACGTGCTTCTGCTCGCGTCGCGCCAGCAGCGGGTGGAGCTCTTCGTCCTCACCCGCGCGCGCCGCGACCATGTTCAACACGTCGAGGGTCTCGACCGCGTAGGGCCTGAGCCGAGTGATGTTCTGCTGCGCCTTGCGCAGACGCGCAGCCGCCACGAGCTTCATGGCGCGCGTGATCTTCTGCGTGCTCTTGACCGAGCCGATGCGTGTCCGGATTACTTTGAGGTTGGCCATACGAGTTCCCGGCCCTCAGGCCTGCACGGCCTCGAAGGTCTTGGCGAAGGCGCGCAGGGCGTCGTTGATCTCGCCCTCGAGGGTCTCGTCGAGCTTCTTCTTGCTGACGATGGCCTCGAGCACGCCCGTGCGCTCCGAGCGCATCCAGCTCATCAGCTCGCGCTCGTAGCGGCCGATGCTCGACGTCGGGTACTCGTCCACGTAGCCGTGGGTGCCCGCGTAGATGATCAGCACCTGCTCTTCGACCGGTTGGGGCTGATACTGCCCCTGCTTCAACAGCTCGACCATGCGCTCACCGCGCGCGAGCTGCTGCTGCGTCGCCTTGTCGAGATCGGAGGCGAACTGCGCGAAGGCGGCCATGGCGCGGTACTGGGCGAGGTCGAGGCGCAGCGTGCCGGCGACCTGCTTCATGGCCTTGATCTGCGCGTTGCCACCGACGCGGCTGACGGAGATTCCGACGTTGATGGCCGGGCGCACGCCCGAGTAGAAGAGGTCCGACTCGAGAAAGATCTGACCGTCCGTGATCGAGATGACGTTGGTCGGGATGTAGGCCGAGACGTCACCGGCCTGGGTCTCGATGATGGGCAAGGCCGTGAGGGAGCCGCCCGAGTCCGCGAGTCGCTTGACCTCGAAGCCAGCGCCCTTCTTCTCGGCGTCCTTCTCGGCGTGCTCGCGACCGTCCTCGCGCAGGTAGATCTTCTCGGCGCCTTCGCGCGTGGGCTCGTCGCCCTTCTTCACGATGACGTACTCGTTCGCCATCTTGGCCGCGCGCTCGAGCAGGCGGCTGTGCAGGTAGAAGACGTCGCCGGGGTAGGCCTCGCGACCGGGCGGGCGGCGCAGGAGCAAGGAGAGCTGGCGGTAGGCGACGGCCTGCTTCGAGAGATCGTCGTAGATGCACAGGGCGTGTTGGCCGCTGTCGCGGTAGTACTCGCCCATGGTGACGCCCGTGTAGGGGGCGATGAACTGGAGCGGGGCGGGCTCGGAGGCGCCGGCGAGGACGATGGTCGTGTACTCCATCGCGCCGTGCTGGCGGAGCTTCTCGACCACCTGCGCAACCGTCGACTGCTTCTGGCCGATGGCGACGTAGATGCAGTGAACGCCCTTGCCCTTCTGGTTGACGATGGTGTCGGTGGCGACGGCGGTCTTGCCCGTCTGGCGGTCGCCGATGATGAGCTCGCGCTGACCGCGGCCGATGGGGATCATGCCGTCGATGGCCTTGAGGCCGGTCTGCAGAGGCTCGGTGACGGGCTGACGGCCCATGATGCCGGGCGCCTTGAGCTCGACGCGACGGGTCAGCTCGGTCTCGATCGGGCCCTTGCCGTCGACCGGGAGGCCGAGGGCGTTGACCACGCGTCCCACCAGGGCGGGGCCGACCTTGACCTCGACGATGCGGCCCGAGCGCTTGACGGTCGAGCCCTCCTTGATGTGCGTGTCCGCGCCGAAGATCGCGCAGCCGACGTTGTCCTCCTCGAGGTTCAGGACCATGCCCATGACCCCGCCGGTGAACTCGACGAGCTCACCCGCCATGGCGCTGTCCAGACCGTAGACGCGCGCGATGCCGTCGCCGACCGTCAGGACCGTCCCCGTCTCCATGACGTCGACCGTCTTGTCGTAGGAGGCGATCTGCTGCTTGATGATGTTGGAGATCTCTTCGGCGCGGAGCTGCATGGGGGCTACCTCAATCGTCGTCGCCATCGCGGCGAGGGTTCGTCTGCGCGGGGTTTCTGAAGCGCGGGGTTTCTGGAGCGCGGGGTTTCTGAAGCGCAGGGTTTCTGAAGCGCAGGGTTTCTGAAGCGCAGGGTTTCTGAAGCGCAGGGTTTCTGCGGCGCGGGGTTTCTGAAGCGCAGGGTTTCTGAAGCGCGGGGTTTCTGCGGCGCAGGGTTTCTGAAGCGCAGGGTTTCTGAAGCGCAGGGTCGTGGGAGGGTGGGGTCTCTCGTGTTCGGGCGCCGCGGGCTAGCGCCGCGCGTGCAATCGGCCAGTTCTCAATGGCGCAGTTCGGCGCTCAGCTTCTGGAGTTGGTTCTTCACGCTGCCGTCGTAGACGCGATCCCCGACGCGCGTGACCACGCCGGCGATCAGGCTCGGATCCTCGTGCTTTACCAGCACGACCTTCTTGCCCGTGACGCGCTCGAGGGTCTTGCTGAGCTCGGTGAAGTAGGCCGCGGGCATGGGACCCGCGGTCGTCACCTCGGCCCGCACGCGCCCGGCGCGCGCCTCCGAGAGCTCCGTGAAGGCGTCCGCGACCTCGGGCAGATGCTTCAGCCGTCGGCGATCCGAGAGCAGCAAGAGCGTGTCGCGGAGTACGGGCGAAAGGCCCATGCGCGTGGCCAGAGCCTTGACCAGGGAGGCGCGCACCTCGGAGCTCACGGAGGGGTTCTCCACCACCGCGCGCAGCTCGGCGCTGCTGTCCCAGGCCGCGACCAGATCGAGCAGGTCGGCCTGGACCTTCTCCGTCTCCTTGGCCTCGTCCGCGAGCTCGAGCAGAGCCTTGGCGTAGCGACGTCCGAGCGGTCCCGTCCTCATGAGCGCACCTCGTCCGTGGATTCCGTCTTGCCGAGCGCGTCGAGGTAGCTCTCTGCGAGACGCTGGCGATCGGTCTCGGTGGTCTTCTCTTCCAGCACGCGCTCGGCCGCCGCGATGGAGGCGTCGACCGCCTCACGGCGAAGCTCGCGCTCCACGTCCTTCATGCGCTGCTCGATCAGGAAGCGTGTCTCGGCGCGCATGCGGGCGGCCTTCTTCTCGGCCTCGGCCACGATGCGGCTGCGCTCGGCTTCTCCAGCCTTGAGCATGTCGGCGCGGATGGACGCCATCTCTTCGTCGAGGGACTCGAGGCGGTCCGTGTACTCCGCCAGCTTCTGTTCGGCCTCGGCCTTGAGCGCGGCGGCCTGCGTGAGGCCGTCCTCGACCTGACGGCGGCGCGTCACGAGGAACTTCTTGATCGGCTTGTGGCCCATGTAGCCCAGCAGCGCGACCAAGAGCAGGAAGTTCCAGACGCTGGCCATGAACTCCGGGCTGGTCAGGATCTGCCAGATGGAGATCGTGCCCGCGTGCTCGGCGCCCTCTTGGGCCAGCGCGACGTCGGTCTGGGCGAGCACGGCGGTCGCGAGGACGGCGCCGCCGGCGAGCAGGGAGAGCGTGGTGCGTAGGCTGCGCATCCTAGAGCTCCCGCGTGAGCAAGGACTGGGCGATTTCCCGTGCGATGCTCGGGATCTGGGCGTTCATCTCGCTGCGCACCTTACCGGCCTCTTTGGCCAGATCGGCCTCGGCCGAAGCCAGGTTGCCCTGGGTCTGTTCGCGCACCTTCTCGAGCACCTCGGCTTCGAGGCGGCGGCCTTCGAGGCGCATCTTCTCGCGCTCTTCGCCGGCTTCGATGCGGAGCGTGCGCATCTGCGTGTCGAAGTCATCGCCCTTCTCGGCGGCGTCCTCTTCCATGCGCTTGGCTTCGGCCTTGGCGCCTCCGATGGAGGCCTCGCGCTCTTCGAACAGGGCCAGCATGGGCTTGAAGACCAGGCTGCGCAGGAAGATGAAGGCGACGAAGAAGAGCCCGACCTGGACGAAGAAGGTGACGTCCAGGTCGATGACCAAGCCGCCCGAAAGCAGTGCACTCAGGGGCGTGGCGCTGAGGATAGCGTCCGCCGCGAAATAAACTGATCGCCTTCCTGCGTCGAGGCGCCCCGCGTAGAAGGCGCGAGGAGCGAGCATACCGGGGGTATGTGAGCGA
>JAACVI010000522.1 GCA_009992505.1 Myxococcales bacterium | reverse complement strand
GAGGCTGCCGTCGCGTCGTCGAGCGCCGTCGTCCCTGATGCCCGCGCCGAGGTCGCGCGCCACCCCATCCTCGGCGGCGTCGACATCCTCGTGGGCCTCTTGCTGCTGGGCGCCATCTGGTTCGCCTTGCCCACGCGCTGGCTTCCCATGGACATCGGCGGCTCGCTCCTGGCCGTCGGCTTCGTGGTCGCCGGCGCCGCGCTGCTCGCGCGCAGATCGTGGGCAGCCATCGTGGCGCGCTCCCTCGGCGTCGCCGTGCTGGTCGCGGGCGCCAGCCTGTTGACCGCCTTGGCTCTCGCCGCCGGCGATCTCTTCGGGCGCTACGGACCCGTCGGCATGGGCGGAGGGCTGATCCTCATCGTCGTCTTCCTGCTGCTCCTGCCCTACCTCGTGATCTTGCCCGCGGCGCAGCTCTGGCTGCTCGCCCCCGGCCGTCACGCCGACGAGACGTCGGCGCCTCACGTGTGACCCGGCGCAGACTCAGCAAGGGTCTCCTCGCCTGGGCTCTGCTCACGCTGCTCGCGGGCCTCGGCGCCTACGCGCGCGCTCACGTCTCGGCTGCGGAGCCGCCGCCGCAGGCCGCCGTCACCTGGGCGCTCGCGGTCCTCGACGCCGCCGCTCAGGGCCACGCGCCCGAGGCCGCACCCGCGTCGGCCAGCGCCTATCGCCCCGACGCGCCCGTCTACATCGTCGGATGGTCCCACGGCGCCGCGATCTATCGGCTCAGGCACGAAGGCCTCGCCACCGCGGTGGCCCAGGCCGCCTCCGAGCTTCGCGCGCGCCCTGACGCAGGCAGCCTGAAGTTCACGCTGAGCGTGTCGTTGGGCAGCGGTCCCATGACCCTCGGCGTGCCCTGGTTGAGCGAGCTCGGCCTGGTGCCCCGACGCGACGGACTCGAGCTCCGCTTCGGTGACGACGTCGCGTTTCTGACGCCCGACGAGCTGATGGCCGATGGTGACTTTGACCCCGGCGCCATCGAGCCCATGCCCGAGCTCAGCTTCGGCGTGCGCGTCGGCGCGCTCTCGCGGCGCCTGGCCGGTGATCTCGGTCGCGATCCCGCGGACGCCCCCAGGGGTGACCTGAGGCGATTCGTCGCCGTGACCTATTCAGACGACGTCTATCCTCGCGATCGGCCGGCGACGGAAGCGAACCTGCTCGAGGCCGCTCACGCGGGCGCCGCGTTTTTGTTGCGACATCAGGGCTCCGACGGGCGCTACGTGTACGAGTACGACGGCGCGACGGGGCTGCCGCGAAACTCCGGCTACAACCTCCCGCGCCACGCCGGCACCACCTACTTCCTCGCGCAGGAGGCGCGTGTCGCCGGAGACGAAGCCGCACGCCTCGGCGCACGACGCGCCCTCGGCTACATTGAGCAGCATTTGATCCGCCACTGCGGCGCGCCCGAACGGCTGTGCGTCGCCGACTCGCCCCGCGCGGACGTGGGCGCCTCGGCGCTGACGGCGGTGGCGGCCGCGGAATACCTGCGTGGGCGCAACGACGTCGGCGTGCGTCGCCTGCTCGAGGGGCTGATGACCTTCCTGCGCGCGCAGCAGCGACCCGACGGCGAGATGATGCACGAGTTCGATCTCGCGGCGGGCCAGCCTATCGACGTGCAATACCTCTACTACAGCGGGGAGGCGGCCTACGCCCTCTTGCTCGCCTACGACGCGCTGCACGACGCGCGCGATCTCGAGGCCGCGAAGCGCGTGATGGCGCACCTCACGGGCTCGGGCTGGGACTTCCTCGGCAGCCGCTACTACTACGGCGCCGAGCACTGGACCTGCATCGCCGCCGGTGTGGGGCGCGACGAGGTCGACAGCCCCGAGGCGCTCGACTTCTGTGGGCGCTGGGCCGATTGGAACGCGAACCTTCAGTATCGCGATGGAGAGACGGCCTGGCACGTCACGGGCAGCTTCGGCGTCAGCCCCTTCATCGCGCCGCGCTTCACGCCCGTCGGTTCGCGCAGCGAGGCTTTCATCGCCACGTACCGCTTGTTCAAAGCGCGCGGCCAGAGCACCGAGCAACTGCGGCCCATGATCGAGCGCGGCATGGAGAGCCTGATGCGCTGGCAGTGGCGCCCCGGACCCACGCACCTGCTCGCCGATCCCGCCGGCGCCGAGGGCGGCTTTCCCGGCAGCCCGCTCGAGCTGTTGGTGCGCAACGACTACGTGCAACACAGCGGCAGCGCTCTGCTCGCCTGGGTCGAGGTGCTGCGCGAGGAGCGAGGCGCGTCCAGCGATGGGCAAGCCGCGAGCGACATCGCGCGGCCGGGCGCTGCGGGTGCTGCGGGTGCTGCGGGTGCTCCCCTGTCGCCATGAGGTGGAACTGGGGATGGGCGCGTCTGCTGTGTGCCTGCGCTCTCGTG
>JAACVI010000193.1 GCA_009992505.1 Myxococcales bacterium | reverse complement strand
TCTGCGCTCCCTGCCGGCGGCGCGGGGCAGCCGTTGGGCGCTGGGTCCGCGTGATCGTCCGCGAGCGCTGGCGGGGCCAGCGCATCCGCCGCCGGCGGCGGGCGGCGCAAGAATTCCAACAGCGCCGTCAGGCTGGCCGCATCCTCGGCCAGCTGAGCCACACCGTGGCTGCTGCCCGTGGACGCCACGTAGCGTCCGGCAGCGGCCACGCGCGCCATGTCCTGACCGGCTTCGACCGCCGACGTGTCGGCCTGGGCGGCGATGGCCAAGAGCGGACGCTGGCCGAGGCGACTCACGGGCGTGACGGCGTCGATGCCGCGATAGGCACGGCCGGGAGAGAGCACCGCGACCGCCTCGATGCGCGGATCCTCGGCGGCCGCGAGCAGGGCGGCGGTCGAGCCCATGGAAGAACCTACGACGGCGATGCTCGAAGGTTCGGTGCCCGGATTCGCGCGCAAGAAGTCCACCGCGGTGACCACGTCCGTGGCCATGGCGCGAAAGTCAGCCGCCGTGAAGGCGTGCCAGTCGAGGGGGCCCTGTTCCCCCTGCACGCTCTCGCCATGACCGCGCAGGTCGATGGCCAAGGTGGTCATTCCAGGTGCCTGCGACAGGCCCTCCACGACCGACGCCCACTCGCTGCGACTGCTCGAGAGCTGATGCACCAGGATGACGGCAGGGGCGCCGCGCACGGCCGCACGCCGCAGAGTCCCGACGAGGGTCACGCCGTCTTCGGTCGGGAAGCTGACCCGTTCGGGCGCGCCAGACTCCGCGGCCGCCGGGGCGCGCTCGTGGACCTCGGGCGGCACGGCAGGGCGTTGATCTGGGGACGTGGCCGCCGAGGGCGCGGACGAGGCATCCGAGCTGCCACATCCGAGGCAGAGCGTCGCGACTAGCGCGCAGGTCGTGAGGCGAATCATCGCCGACAATCTAGCGTGATGAGGCGCCGACCGCGAGCCAATGTGTAACCGATCAGGGAGGAACGGCGCGCAGGCGGACACGCACGGTGGTGGTGCCGCTGGGCAGTTCGAGCTCGAGGTCATGGGGGAAGTAGCCGGGCGCCTCGAGCGTGATGTGGTGGACGCCGGGGCGCAGCTCGCGCGGCCGCGCGTCGAAGACCTGAGCGCTGGCGGCGAATCTGTCGTCCACGTACACGCCCGCGCTGGCGGGGATGGCGATGATACGCAGACGCGCGGGCAGGCTCTGCTGGCCCTGCATGCCGCAGCCGGCCAGGAGCAGCAGCCCTACGCCAAGCGCCCGTCGCATCGAGGCGGCGTTCATGGAGCGCTCCCGGCGAGCTCGGGGGCGCCGGCATCGCGCAGGGGGGCGAAGGGCAGACCGACGACCATCACGATGGATCCATCGACCAGAGGTCGCTCCCTCAGCACGTGCGCCTCGCGATCGACCACAGCGTGCAGCTGGGTCGCGAGGGCGGGCGAGGTCCCGCGACGCGCGAGCACGTCGTCGAGCCAGCTGTGCAGCGCACGCTTGCCGCGTCCCAGGGCCTGGCGCCGCGCCTCGGCGCGACGTGAGCCGAGCCCACCCTCGCGCGAGACCACGGCGCCGACGACGCGCACGGACACAAAGTCCGCGTCCGCGACGGCCGGCTGCTCGCTCGCGGGCATGCGCTCTTGCGCCGCGGCCCCTCGACCTCCGAGGCAGAGCACGAGCGCCACCATCGGCAGCGCGCGTTCCAGACAAGCGGCCACCCGTCCTCGCATGCTCACTCCCACTCGATCGTGGCGGGGGGCTTGGACGAGATGTCGTAACAGACGCGGTTCACGCCGCGCACCTCGTTGATGATGCGAGTGGAGATGCGCGCGAGCAGGTCGTGCGGCAGGCGCGCCCAATCCGCGGTCATGCCGTCGCGAGACTCCACGGCGCGCACGGCGATGGTGTGCTCGTAGGTGCGCTCGTCGCCCATCACGCCCACGGTTCGAACCGGCACCAGCACGCAGAAGCTCTGCCAGACCTTGTCGTAGTAGCCGGCGGCGCGGATCTCTTCATCGAGCACCGCGTCCGCATCGCGCAGGATCCGGAGACGCTCGCGGGTGATCGCGCCGGGGCAGCGCACCGCGAGGCCCGGTCCCGGGAAGGGCTGGCGCCAGAGCAGGTGGCGACTCAGGCCCATGGCCTCGCCCACGTCGCGAACCTCGTCCTTGAACAGCAAGCGCAGGGGCTCGACCAGGGAGAGGTTCATGCGCTCGGGCAGCCCGCCGACGTTGTGGTGGCTCTTGATCACAGCGCTCGGGCCCTTGAAGGAGACGCTCTCGATCACGTCGGGATAGAGCGTGCCCTGCACCAAGAAGCGCGCGTCCACGACCTTGTTCGACTCGCGCTCGAAGACGTCGATGAAGACCTTGCCGATGATCTTCCGCTTCTGCTCCGGATCCGTGATCCCCTCGAGGGCGTCGAGGAATTCGTCGGCCGCGTCCACGTGCACCAGGCGCAGGTGAAGGTGCTCGCCGAACATCTCCACCACCTGCTCGGCCTCGTGCTTGCGCAACAGGCCGTTGTCGACGAAGACGCAGGTCAGCCGCTCGCCGATGGCGTTGTGCACCAGCATGGCGGCCACGGAGGAGTCGACGCCGCCGCTCAGACCACAGATGGCCGAAGCGTCGCCGATTTGAGCGCGGATGGCCGCGACGCTCTCCTCGACGAAGGAGCCGGGCGTCCAGTCGGGGCTACAGCCGGCGACGTGAAACAGGAAGGAGGAGAGCATCTCCTCACCCCGCGGGGTGTGCACGACTTCGGGATGAAACTGCACGCCGAAGAGGCCGCGCGAGACGTCGGCCACAGCGGCGAAGGGGCTGTTGCCGCTCTTGGCCACCACCTCGAAGCCCGTGGGCAGGGTCGCGACGCGATCGCCGTGGCTCATCCAGACCGAGACGCTCGCGCCCGCGGGGAAGCCGTGGAAGAGCCCGACAGGCTCGATCACGTCCACCGTGGCGGAGCCGTATTCGCGCTCGCCCGCGGCCTCGACCTTACCGCCGAGCAGGTGGGTCATGAGCTGCATGCCGTAGCAGATGCCGAGCACGGGGACGCCGAGCTCGAACACCCCTGGATCGACGCTGGGCGCGCCTTCGGCGAAGACGCTCGCCGGGCCGCCCGAGAGGATCACGGCCTTGGGGCGCATGGCCGTGAGCTCGCCGAGCGGCAAGGTACAGGGCTGGATCTCGCAGTACACATGGCTCTCGCGCACGCGGCGGGCGATGAGCTGGGTGTATTGGGAACCGAAATCCAGGATCAGGACGCTGTCGTGGGCCATCGGCGGCGGATCTAACACGTCCCGCCCGCGCAGGACATTCCCGAGGCCCGATCCCCCTGGGTCGTCAGACTCGGTAGTTCGGCGCTTCTTCCGTGACCACGACGTCGTGGACGTGGCTCTCGCGCAGGCCCTGGGCGCTCTGGCGCACGAAGCGGGCCTTCTCGGAGAGCTCGGCCACCGTGCGGCAGCCGGTGTAACCCATGCCGGCGCGCAGGCCGCCCATCAGCTGGTAGACCACGGTGGACAGCGGACCCCGATAGGGCACGCGGCCCTCGATGCCCTCGGGCACGAGCTTCTGCACGTCGTGCACGTCGCCCTGGGAGTAGCGATCCTTCGAGCCCCTCCGCATGGCGCCCAGGGAGCCCATGCCGCGGTAGGTCTTGAAGGTGCGGCCCTGGTAGAGCACGAGCTTGCCGGGGGACTCGTCCGTGCCGCCGAAGAGCGAGCCGAGCATCACCGTGCTCGCGCCCGCCGCCAGAGCCTTGACCAGATCGCCGGAGTACTTGATGCCGCCGTCGGCGATCACGGGCACGCCGGCCGGCCTGGCGACGCGCGCGCAGTCCGTGATGGCGGTGATCTGGGGCACGCCGATGCCCGCGACCACCCGCGTGGTGCAGATCGAGCCCGGCCCGATGCCCACCTTCAACGCGTCCACGCCGGCGTCGATCAAGAGCTTGGCCGCGGGACCGGTGGCGATGTTGCCCGCCACCAGCTGCACGTTCGGGTGCTCGCGCTTGGTGGCCTTCACCGCCTCGACCACGCCGATGCTGTGTCCGTGGGCCGTGTCGATCACGAGCACGTCCACGCCCGCGGCGACCAGCGCCGCGGCGCGCTCTTCGCGATCCGGACCCACACCGATGGCGGCGCCGACACGGAAGCGTCCCATGTCGTCCTTGATGGCGTCGGGATAGAGCTCCGCCTGGAGCAGATCCTTGATGGTGATGAGCCCGGCCAGCGTGCCGTCCTCGCTGACCACGAGCAGCTTCTCGATGCGATGCTCGTGCAGGAGTTCGCGCGCGCGCTCTTGCGATACGCCGGGCGGCGCCGTGACCAGCTGGCGCGTCATCAGGTCCGCGACGGTCTGGTTCAGGTTCTTCTCGAAGCGGATGTCGCGGTGCGTGAGGATGCCCGTGGGGCGGCCGTTCTCGACCACCGGCAGGCCCGAGATGTTGTTCTCGCGCATGATGACGAGCGCCTCTTCCAGGCGTTGGTCGGGGCGCACGGTGATGGGGTCGACGATCATCCCGCTCTCCGCCCGCTTCACCTTCAGCACCTCGCGTGCTTGGTCCTGGGGCGAGAAGTTCTTGTGCAGGATCCCGAGGCCGCCTTCGCGCGCCATGGTGACCGCCGTGCGCCACTCCGTGACCGTGTCCATGGCGGCCGAGAGCAGCGGGATCTTCAGGCGGAGGCCGCGCGTGAGCGGGCTCGAGAGGTCGACGTCCTTGGGTAGGAAGTCGGCGTAGCCGGGCTGGAGCAGGACGTCGTCGAACGTCAGGGCCTGGGGCAACGGCTCGTCGATCACGGATACCTCCGGGGTGGACGCCCCTGTTTGGAAGGCACAGGAGACGCGGGGCGCGGAGGATACCCCGTGGCCGCGCTACGGGCGAGCCCCGTCACGGAGGAGGCTTCGAGCGGGCCGTCAGGGAATGGAGAGGGGCGGCGTCTGAACCGTGCCGACGTTGCGGACGTCGATCACGAAGGGGAACTGGCCGCGGATGTTGGGGATGGTGACGGTCAGGCGGTTGGGAGTCGCGCTCACGACGCGCGCCGGGCGACCGCCGAAGCTGACACGGTTCTGGGGCGCACTCGAGGAGAAGCCCGACCCCTGGATCACCACCTGGCAGCCGGGCCTGAGGCAGCGCGCCTGGACTGCGCTGATGGCCAGAGTACCCGGTATGGGAGGCGCGACCGTGACCACGGGCGCGGCGCTGCGCACGGAGAAGTCGCCCGCGGGCATGACGTTGCCCCCGGGGAGGACCACCGTGACGGGGCCCGTGACGGCGCCTGCGGGGACGTTGACGCGCAGCTCGGCCGGTCCCATGCGTCGCGCGCGCTGGGCCACGGCGCCGCTGAACTGCACCACCACGCCGCGCGGCGGGAAGCCCTGCCCGCGGATCACGACCTCGGTGCCGGGAGCTCCGTAGGCGGGCTCGAGGGCGTACACCTGACGCCTGGCCTCGACGCGGAAGTCGGTGCCCGAAGCGGCGCCACCCTCCATACCGACCATCACGGCGATGCGACCGCTGTTGGCGCTGGGCGGGACCACGGCCACGATGCGCGTGTCGCTCACGCTCTGCACCTGCATGGGCTGAGTGGCGAGCTCGACGCGCACGATGGAGGGGTTGATGCCGAAGTGGGTGCCCTGGATCGTCACCAGGGTCCCGACGGGCCCGGAGGTGGGCGCGAAGCCGGCGATGAAGGGCGGTGACGTCACCACGAAGGGCGTCGAGGTGCGCCCGCTGCCGGCGCCATCGACGCTGACCTCGATGGGTCCACTGGCGGCGCTGGGCGCGCGGAATTGCAGCTGGGTGGGCGAAGAGGCCACGAGCTGGCAAGGCTGCCCCGAGAGCGAGACGTGGTTGGCGTTGGCGCGCAGGGAGAAGCCCTGCCCTCGCAAGGTGACGAGCGTGCCGGGAGGTCCGCTCCGGGGCATGAAGTCGCCCATGGCCAGGGCGCCCATGACGGAGAAGCTCTGGCCCGAGCTGACCTCGAGGTCATGCACCCGCACGACGAAGGGGCCGCTCGCAGCGCCGGGCGGGATCTCCACGTCGATCCGGTTGTCGACGACCCGACGCAGGATCACGGGACGCCCCGCGAGCGTGACGTTGACGTAGCGGGGATCCTGACCGAACCCGTCGCCCTGGATCACGACCGGCATACCGGGCGCGCCCGCGGGTGGCGAGAAGCCCAGGACGCGCGGCGTCGACTGGACCATGAAGGGTTGGGGCGAGGTGGCGCGACCGCCATGACGCACGTCGACCACGAAGGGGCCATCCGTGGCGCGACGGGGCACCTCGACGACCAGGGCCGTGGGGCTCGCGCTGCGCACGCGGACGCGGCTTCCGCCGAGCATGACGCGGTTGTCGCGATCCCTCGAGGAGAAGCCCGTTCCCGTCAGAGTGACGAGGGATCCGGGGGGACCGCGCTGGGGCGTGACGTCCGTGATCGCCGTGCCGGTGGCGACGACGAAGGGCGGGCTGAGGGTCTCGCCCGCGCCCACGACCTGCACGCGGAAGGAGCCCGAGGCGGCGCCCGCCGGGACGATCACGCGCAGGGTGGTCGGCGTCGCGGCGCGGATCACGACGGGCAAGGATCCGAGCCAGACGAAGTCGTCCGCGAGGCGCGGGGAGAAGTTGTCGCCCTCGAGGGTGACGTCCGATCCAGGCGGTCCGGCGCTGGGTGTGACGCGAACCACCTGGGGCGGCGGCTGTGCGCTGGTGACGCGGAAGAGTGGTCCAGCGAAGCCTCCCTGGGGCGTCTGGATCACGATGCTGCCCGTCTGGGCGCCGTCCGGGATCTGCACCGTCCAGCGGTTGGGCAAGCGTCGCAGCACGGGCAGCTCCACCGAACCGAGCAGCACCTGGCTGTAGACGCCGAGCTGACGGCCGATGATCTGCACCTGCGTCCCGGGCGGACCCGAGCTCGGCTCGATGCGCTCGATGATCGGCTGCGGTTGGGCCAGCGCGGGGGCGGCGAAC
>JAACVI010000520.1 GCA_009992505.1 Myxococcales bacterium | reverse complement strand
AGGAAGAAGGCCGGCTCGCGGCTCTTGGGCGCGGGCGGCGCGGCGGCGACGGAGGGCCCAGCGCCTTCACGAGAGCCCGACGAGGAGCCGCGCTTGATCATGACCACCACGATGCCGAGGGCGACGAGAAGTGCGCCACCCACGAACAAGAGCCCAATGCAGAGAAACGCTGACACGGGCGCAGGATATCAGAGAAGAGCGCGGGCTCGTCCAGACCGACTCATTCGTCGACACGAGGTCCAGGCCCGGACCTTCAGGCCGCGATGACACCGACCAGGCTCTCGAGCCGCCGGATGGAGAAGCGATCGGATGCGCTCAGCTCGGCCTTCTGGCGAATGCGCTCCAGGTAGGCGCGCAGGTTCTTGGTCGATCGATAGCGCGCGCTGCGCACGATCTGGTGCAGGCGATCCACGTCCGCGCTGGGCATGACGCGGTTCGCCTCCGTGTTCAGCGTGAAGACGAAGTCGAGCCAACGCGGCTGCTGCTGCCCCTCGGCGAGCATCAGGGCGAGGGCGCTGGCTTGGGCGACCACGTCGGGCGTGGGATCCCAGCCCGCCCGGCAGCTCGCGAGCAAGGACTCGAGCTTGTCTCGGACCAGAGCCTCGGCCCTCTCCGGCTGACCCAGGGCCAGCGATTTGGCCACGAGCGGCGCCAAGAGCGCGAAGGCGGAGGCTCTCGGCGTCCCTTCGAACTCGTCGTTCACAGGCCCGGCAGGCACGCTCACGAGACCCGAAGGCCGTCCCGCGCCGTCGCGTTGCGCGGCGGCAGCGCAGGCCAGGCAGCCCACCTCTTCCTCCGCGATCCCCGTCCCGCAGTCCGGGCACAGCCTCACCTTGGCAGTCCGTCGACGAGCGCGATGGCGATCCACGTCGTCGAGCAGCACCAGTTCCTTCGAGCCGATGGTGAGGCGCCCGTCGGGCAGCAGTGGGGTGATGGTCGTGATCTTCACGCCATTGACGAGCACGCCGTTGCGACTGCCGAGGTCTTCCACGTTCACGCCAAAGACGTCGACGTGGAGGCACGCGTGCTGACGCGACACCAGGCCGTCGTCGATGACGAGGCTGCACTCGGAGGCGCGACCGATCGTGAACTCACCCAGCGGTAGGTCCAGATGGGTGCGGCCGAAACGTAGTCGAAAGTGGGGCACGACGCGGAAACCGTAGGCCTGTGGGCCTCGATTCACAATGCCCCCCGGACGAAACCGAATGCTGTCCCCAGCGTTGGATACTGCGGATCACGTCTCCGTCCTGACGTGGCCGCGGGCGCGCCTCATCGCCAGAGTGGCCGCTCGCACTTCGCGCGTTCACAGTTCGCTTCTTGACCGCTTCCGAGGGCGATACTAGACGCGGGGACATGTCCGCACCTCGCGTCCGCTTT
>JAACVI010000519.1 GCA_009992505.1 Myxococcales bacterium | reverse complement strand
TCGAGCTGCCGAAGCCAGGCCAGAGCCTGCGCGTCGCCCGCGTCGCGCTGCGCTTCGAGCAGATGGAAGAACGCTCGACCGGCCAGCCCCGAGTCGCCGTACTCGGTGGCCACGCGCAACAAGCCCGCCAGCCCCGCCTCACGCTGATGGAGCTTCGTCAGCCGCAGCAAGGAGCCGTCGTACAACGCGCGCACCGTGCGGCGCGACATGGGTCGACGGGCCGCGATGCGGTCCAGCACCATCACCGCGCCCTCGTAGCGCCCGGCGTGACCGAAGACCTGCGCCAGCCGATAGAGCGCCTCGTCCCTGTCCACTCGCCTGTCCGCCAGACGCGCCGCCAGGCGATAGGCGTCCACGGCCTCGGCGACGCGACCGTAGTGGGCGTGGCGATCCCCCGTGGCCAGCGCGCGCTCGGCCTCGATCGAGTGGGGACGCGAGAGCGTCGGCGGGCAGCCCGCCAGCAGCAGCGCGCCGAGGAGCGCCAAGCTCGAGAGTGCCAAGCGATTACCCGAGCCCATCGGCGGCTCAGGCCTGCGCCACACGCCCGAGGCGCGTCAGCGCGCGATCGATACCGGCTTCGTCCACGTCCATATGCGTCACGGCGCGAACCCGACGCGCGCCCACGGCGCCCAGCAAGACGCCCTCGGCCGCGGCGTGGCTGACGAAGTCCGACGCCAGCCCCTCGGTCACGTCGAAGACCACGATATTCGTCTCCACCGACGCCGGATCCACGCTCACGCCGGGCAGCGACGACAGCCCCCGAGCCAGGCGCTGCGCGTTGTCGTGATCCTCCGCCAGGCGCTCCACGTGGTGATCGAGCGCGTGCAGCATGGCCGCGCACAAGATGCCCACCTGCCGCAAAGCGCCGCCCAGCTTGCGTCGCACACGCAGCGCCGCTGCGATCTGATCCGCGCTGCCGACCAACACCGAGCCGATGGGCGCGCCCAGGCCCTTGGAGAAGCACGCGCTGATGGTGTCGAAGGGCGCCGCCAGCTCCGCCAAGGGCAGCCCCGTCGCCACGTGCGCGTTCCAGACGCGCGCCCCATCGAGGTGCAGAGCCAGCCCGAGCTCACGAGCGCGACGCGCGATGGCCTCGACCTGCCGCTGCGGGAAGACCACGCCGCCCGCCAGATTGTGCGTGTTCTCGAGCGCCACCAGCGCCGTGCGCGCCATGTAGTAGGCCGGAGGCTTCACCGCCGCCTCCAGATCGGCCACGTCGAAGAGCCCGCCCTGCCCCACCGGCACGAACTGCACGCCCGCGTAGGCGCCGCCCGCCCCGCCCTCGAAGTGGAAACAATGGGCGCCCTGCCCCACCACCACCTCGTCGCTCGGGCGACAATGCACCTGCAACGCAGCCTG
>JAACVI010000518.1 GCA_009992505.1 Myxococcales bacterium | reverse complement strand
GACGTTCAATCCAGTCCGCATCGTCGTCGGCGAGACGATCTTCGTCCTCTCGAGGCAGGATGTTCTCTGTTCTCGGGTCTGGATCGCTCTCGGAGCAGGGGGGCGCGAGTGCTGAGAGGGGCTGAAGAGGAAGAGGGTTGAGCATGGGGGCCATCGATCGGAGCATGGAGGTGCGAACCACCCAAACTTCGAAGGAGAGCCCCCACATGCCGATCTTGCCCACCGAAGCGGTCAACGACAACAACAAGCTGGAGAACGCGCTGAGCGCAGCGTTCGACCTTCTGCGGAATGCGGTGGATGCGAGCATCCCGCGCGACGCGAGCTTCGCGGATCGCGAGGCGCAGACGCTGCGCTTGGGCAACGAACTGATGCGCCGGTCGCTGCAGACGGACCTCGAACTCCTCGTGCAATCGCATGGCGAGGGTCCGCTGCGCATCGGCGAACGGCTGTACGCGCAACACCTCGAAGGCATAGTCTCCTACGCGAGCTTGGTGGGCGCGCTGCCGATTCAGCGTGCGACCTATCGGGAGGTCGGGATACGGAACGGGCCGACGCTCGTGCCCTTGGAGCTAGCCGCGGGTCTGATGGAGCGGGTAACACCGGCGTTGGCGCATCGCATCCTGTTGGGCCATGGCGACACGAACTCACGCCGCCTCACCAGAGAGCTGGCGGCGAGTTTCCGCGACGTGCCGTCACGGAGTACGCTCGCGAAGTCGGGTCATCGTCTCGGAGCTGCGCTAGCGGAAGACGCGGTGGAGATCGAGCGCATCGTGCGAGAGGACGAAGTGCTGCCTGCCGGCACGCACGCCATCGCCATCGGCCTCGACCGTACCAGCACGCCCATGCGTGAACTTCTGGCCGACGCCGAGCGCCCGGACAAGACGCCGAAGCATATCCGCGAGAGGCCGTTTCCTTACGAGGTCAACTACCGGATGGCCTACGTCGGCACCGTCGTTTTCGTCGATTCAAACCACCGCGTGCTCCGCACCGTGCGCTACGGCGCGACGGCGGAGGACGGGCCGGATGAGTTGGTCCAGCGCATGATGAGCGATATCCGTCGCGCTCGAGAGCAGCGCCGAAATCTCCAACTCCTCGTCATTCAAGACGCGGCCAAGGAGATGTGGCACCTCACCACGGCGGCGCTCGAGGCCGAGCCCTCGCTGCGCACCTGGTACGAGCTCATCGACCACTATCACGCCCTCGAGCACTTCGCTGAAATCGCCGCCGCGATGGAAGTCGACACCAAAGCTAAACTCGACGAGTGGAAGTGCATGTTGCGCCAGGACGACGACGCCATCGACGCCATCCGCCAGGAAGTCGCCCGCGAAGCGGCCGAACCCTACCTCCCCTGCTA
>JAACVI010000517.1 GCA_009992505.1 Myxococcales bacterium | reverse complement strand
CGCCCGTGGAGCATTGGCGCGACGAGATGACGTCGCCCGTCTTCACGGCCAAGCAGCGCAAGGCGACGACGCTGCTCGTCGGTGGGCTCACGTTGGCGCACAACACCTTCATCGTCGGTGCCCTCGAAGGCATCGGCTACAAGGTGCGCGCGCTCGACTGTCCGGACACGGGCGCCCTGCGCCACGGCAAGGAGTTCGGCAACCGCGGCCAGTGCAACCCCACCTACTTCACGGTCGGAAGCCTGGTGCAGGAGCTGTGTCGTCTGCGCGATGAAGAAGGTCTCAGCAGCGACGAGGTGATCGAGCGCTTCTGCTTCGTCACCGCGGGCGCCTGCGGGCCTTGTCGCTTCGGCATGTACGTCACGGAGTATCGCAAGGCGCTGCGCGACGCGGGCTTCGACGGCTTCCGCGTGCTGCTCTTCGAACAGACGGGCGGCCTCAAGCAGGCCACGGGCGAAGAGCTCGGCCTGGTGCTGAACCCCACCTTCTTCATGGCCCTGGCGCGCGCGCTCTTCATCGGCGACGTGATCAACCTGATGGCCTATCGCCTGCGCCCCTACGAGGTGAACGAGGGCGACGTGAACCGCGCCATGGACGCGGTGAAGGGCGAGGTCTATCAGGCGCTCGCGACCTACAAGAGCGTGCTGCCGGCGCTCTGGCGCGGTCGCCGCATCCTGAGCAGGCTCGAGCTCGACCGCACCAAGGTGCACGCCAAGGTCGCCATCATCGGCGAGTTCTGGGCCATGACCACCGAGGGCGACGGCAACTACCACCTGCAGGAGTTCCTAGAGTCCGAGGGCGCCGAGGTGCAGATCCAGGTGCTCGCCAACACCCTGCTCTACAACCTGTGGGAGTTCCGCCACGACACGCTCGCACGCGTGAACCTGCGCGGCGCGGACAAGAGCAAGTTCGGCCTCGCCGACTCGGATCTCGGCCTGACCATGGCCGGCCTCTGGCTGGGCGAGATGGCGCTGCGCGGCACCTGGCAGACCTTCGCCACGATCCTCGGCCTCACGGATCACGTGCTGCCCAACATGGACGAGATCGCGGCCGCGGGCGACAACCACTACAACGTCGAGCTGCGCGGCGGCGAGGGTCACCTCGAGGTCGCCAAGCTGATCCTCAACGTGCTGCATCAGAAGGCGCACATGACGCTGAGCGTGAAGCCCTTCGGCTGCATGCCCAGCTCCGGCGTCAGCGACGGCGTGCAGTCGATGATCACGGAGATGTACCCCGACGCGATCTTCTGCCCCGTGGAGACCAGCGGCGACGGCGCCGTGAACTTCTACTCGCGCGTGCAGATGTTCCTGTTCAAGGCGAAGCTCCGCGCCCAGGCCGAGTTCGAGGCCGTGTGCGAAGAGGAGGGCGTCACGCCCGAGCAGGTGCGCAACTTCGCGCGAGGCACGCGCTACTCACGCTTCCGCTTCTTGCCGCCCCATCGCCAAGCCGGCTCCGCCGCCGACTTCGTCCACTACGTCGGCCCGCTCGCCAAGGCCGGTCTGATCCAGCGCAGCAAGATCCACACCCAGCGCGCCCTCGCCGCCGTGAAGCACGAGCTCCTCGTCGCGACCCCCGAGCGCGTCCGCGGCTTCGCCGACATCGCACCCTACCTGCCCGCCCTCGTGCGCTTCGGCGCCGTGCAGGCCAAGGACGCCGTCCCCTCCTGGAACAGCTTGCTCGAGCGCTTCGTCGGCCAGACCGAAGCAGATCGCCAGGACGTCCTGCGCGCCGAGGCCGCCCTCGAGAGCGCGCCTGCGCCCAGCGTCGAGCCCCAGCGCACCCTGCACG
>JAACVI010000516.1 GCA_009992505.1 Myxococcales bacterium | reverse complement strand
CGCGACCGAGGTCGCGAGGAGGTAAGCCGCTGATCGGCCCCGGCTGGGCCCACAGGATCAGCCGCAGTGGCCGCCGAGAAGACCGACCTTCAACCCACCATTCGGCGGGTGGGAGCCGAGCCAGATGCGGAAGAAGGCGTGGGCGAACTCCGCGCCTGCGATGGTGCCCTTGCGCTGACCGCGCACGCTGACCGTGAGTCCGGTGCCGGGTTCGTAGGTGAAGGTCATGACGTCGCCATCCGCCATGTCGCTCATCCAGCCGTTGAGGCGGCGGATCTCGGCGCTAAAGGACGAGGAGTGGCCCTGATGCTCGAAGCCCTCGGTCCAGGCGTCCTGGATGTCCGAGCCGTCGACGTCGCGGACGAAGTGCAGCACGAGGCGCTTCTTCGTCTCCGAGTCGCTGATGGCGTTGCCGTCGCGGCTGGCCGCCTCGAGGTAGAGCGCGGCGACGTAGACGTCCGCGTTGAACACGGTCGCTTCGCGGATGCCGAGCCCATTCAGGGTCAGCTGGGTGCCGCTCACGGTCACGTGGTCCGGGTAGGTCACTCCGGCGCAACGGCGGGCCTGGGCCGGGGTCGTGGACAGGACGAGCGCCAGGGCTGCGAGGATGGGTAGGAACGTCTTCATGGCGCGATGATCTCCCGAGCGACGCGCATTGGCAATCACTGCCTCAGACGTGCGTCACGCGATTTGATTCAGCTTTAGCGCCGATCCCCGCGGAACTGCCGTGCATTTGCGGTCGGCTTCAGGGACAATCGGCGGCGATGGCCAAGATGAGCATTCGGCGGAAACTCGCCATCGCTTCCTGGGCGAGCCCGCGCGAAGGCAACATCTACGGAAAGCTCGAGCTCGATGTCGAAGAGGTGCTGCGCTTCCTCGACGCCGTGCGCGAGAAGACGGGCGAGAAGGCCACGCTGACCCATTTCGTCGGGCGCGCGCTGGGCGAGGTGTTGGCGGCGGAGCAGGGACTGAACGGGCGCATCTCGATGGGTCGCTTCATCCCCCACGACACGGTGGCGCTCGCTTTCCTGGTGGCGCTCGACGACGGCAAGGACCTGGCCAAGGTCAAGGTCGACGCCATCACCGACAAGAAGGTCAGCGAGGTGTCGGCCTTGTTGCGCGAGCGCGCGCTGATGCTGCGCGCCGGCAAGGACAGCGACTTCGAGAAGAGCAAACCCGTGCTGCGCGCCTTGCCCACATGGATCCTGCGGCCACTGGTCTGGTTCACGGGCTGGCTCTCGGGCGCACTCGGCATGAGCATCCCGGCGCTGGGCGTCTCGCCCTTCCCCTTTGGTGCGGCGATCGTGACCAGCCTCGGCATGCTCGGCGTCGACGAGGCC
>JAACVI010000228.1 GCA_009992505.1 Myxococcales bacterium | reverse complement strand
GCACGCACGGTTCGAACGGGGGCTCCCTACCCAGACGGCCTCGTGCTGTCGCATGCCCGGCTGGGTAGGGGGTCTACCAGTGCGTACCGTCCTCTTGGTCTCCCTCGCGACCCTGCTCTTGGCCAGTTGCACGGCCACCAGCCCCGGGTCTTGCTCGCCGGTCGGCTTCGTCGCCTGCAGCGGGAACACGCTCGTCAGCTGTGTGGCGTCGAGCTCGGCCGACGCCGGGACGAGCGGGATCACGGTGAACGAGGACTGCACCGCCGCGCACCAGTTCTGTCTCGGCTCGGGCTTCACGGGCGCGAGCTGCGGGGCACCCGTGACGGGGGAGCGCTGCTTCGGGCGCGACACCACGGGCTGCGCGGCCAGCGACCAGCTGCTGCGCTGCGTGTGGGTCAGCGAGCAGCCGGAGCCGGGCCTGATCGGCGACGTGGGCGTGTGGCGCATCCAGACGGACTGCGCCGCGATGTCGCAGGTCTGCCCGCTGGCCACCGCGGCCTGCGCCGCCCCCTGAGCTCCATCGCTACTCGGCCGGGCTGGGATCTTCTCGCGCGCCGGCGTTCCTGGACGCGAACATCTCTCGCAGACGATCCGGAAGGTGCCGGATGTCTTCGAGCGTGAGGTAGGCGCTGGGCACGATGATGAGCGTGACCGCCGTGGCGAAGATCACGCCGAAGCCGAGGCTGAGGGCCATGGGGATCAGGAAGCGCGCCTGCAAGGAGGGCTCGAGGATCATGGGCGTCAGTCCGAAGAAGGTCGTGACCGAGGTGAGCAGGATCGGCCGGAAGCGTCGGGTGCCGCCCGCGACCACGGCGTCGTGGAAGCTCATTCCGGATTGGTGGAAGGTGTTGACCGCGTCCACCAAGACCAGGGAGTCGTTCACGACTACACCGGCCATGGCGACCACACCCATCATCGAGATGAGCGAGAGCCCGTAGCCCATCAGGAGATGACCCCAGATCGCGCCCACGAAGCCGAAGGGGATCGCCAGCATCACGAGCAGAGGCTGAACGTAGCTGCGGAAGACGATGGCCAGCATGCCGAACATCACGACAAGCGCGATGCGGAAGCCAAGGGAGAGGCTGGCGAGCATCTCGGCCTGCGCCTTCTGCTCTCCGCCCATGTCCCAGGTCAGACCGGGGATGTCGCGCATCAACGCGGGCAGCTCACGCTGTCGAAGTGAGGCCACCACCTGGTTCGCGTTGGCCTGTCCCTCGACGATGTCCGCCGTCACCGAGATCACGCGCTTGCCGTCCACGCGCTTGATGCTGGTGTAGGCGCGCCCGCGCTGGATGCGCGCTGCATCCCCCAGGGGCATCTCGCCGCCGGTCGGTGTGCGCACGATGAAGCGCTCGACCTGGGAGAGGGAGCGGCGCTCTTCCGGCGGGTAGCGCACGAAGATGCGCAGCTCGTCCCGTCCGCGCTGCTGGCGCCCCGCGGCCGCGCCGTAGAAGGCGGCGCGCAGCTGTCGCGCCACGTCGGTCTCGGTCAGGCCACGCGCGAGGGCTTCGGGCTGCAGCTCCAGATCGAGCTGCTCCTTGCCGACGCTCACGCCGCTGTCGATGTCCGAGACGCCCGCGTAGCTGTGCAGCTCACTCGCGAGACGCGTCGCCGCCGCCTCGAGGATCTGCGGGTCTGCGTGGGTCAGGCGCAGGTCGATGGGCGCACCCGAGGAGGCGCCCGTGGAGTAGTCGAAGGTCAGCGTCTCGGCGCCCGCGACCTCGCCGATGCGTGCGCGCCAGCGTCGAGCGAACTCGCGCGACGAGAAGTCCCGCTGGTCCATGGGCACGAGGTAGACGACCACGTTGGCGAGGTGGCCGCCGATGCTGCTGCCGCCTCCGCGTGGACCGCCGCCGAGGGAGCTCGCGGAGCCCAGCTCCACGAACACCCCTCGCGTGGCGTTCCGGCCATGGGAGAGCTCGGTCAGGACCGCCTGCGCCTCGTGCTGCAGACGCTCCTCGACCTCGCGCGTCTCCGCGAGGGGCGTGCCCACGGGCATGCGCAGCGAGGCCGAGACGACGTCGCTCTCGATCTTGGGCATGAAGGTGAATTTCAACCTGCCGCCGGCGATCACCCCCACGGTACCGATGAAGGTCGCGAGGGCCAGCGCGATGGTGGCGTAGCGCCAGCGCAGCGCGAGCTCGAGGGTCTTTCGATAGAAGGTGAAGATGAACCAGTCGATGGCACGCTCGACCCGCTTCCCGTGGAGCAGACCCAGGGGGAAGAGGATGGGCCAGAGCAGGATCTCGAGCCAGCGCGGCATCGGGCGCGAGAGATGCGCCGGCAGCACGATCAAGCTCTCCACCAGGGAGATCAGCAACACGGAGATCACGACGATCGGGATCACGCGGAAGAACTTGCCCATCACGCCGGGCACGAAGAGCAGCGGCATGAAGGCGACGCAGGTGGTCAAGACGGAGAAGACCACGGGGATGGACACCTCGCGCACACCCGCGATGGCGGAGTGGATGGGCGAGTCGCCCTGGGCGCGGTGATGGTGCACGGCCTCGCCCACCACGATCGCGTCATCCACGACCATGCCTAACGTCACGATGAACGCGAAGAGCGAGATCATGTTGATGGACACGTCGGCCATCGGCAGGAAGAGCAACGAGCCCGCGAAGGAGATCGGGATGCCCAACGTCACCCAGAAGGCCAGCTTGGGCTCGAGGAAGAGACCCAGCGAGAGCAACACCAGCACCAGGCCCAGGATGGCGTTGCGGCGCAGCAGATCGACGCGGTCGCGGTACATCTCCGAGCGGTCGTGCCAGATGGTGGCCGAGATCCCGGCGGGCATCTCGGCGGCGTGGTCGTGCAGGTAGGTCTGGACCGCCGCGGAGACGCCGACGGGGGTCTCGTCGCCCACGCGGTAGACGTTCACCAGCACGGCTCGCTCGCCGTCGAAATAGGCTTCCTGATCGGTCTCGGCGAAGCCATCGATCACCTGCCCGACGTCGCGCACATGGAGCACGCTGCCGTCGGGGGCGGCGCGGAGCACGATGTCGCCGAACTCGGCGCCCCGGTCCCGTCGCTCGGTCGTGCGCAGGAGCACGTCGCCGGCCTGGGTACGCACCGTGCCGCCAGGTACTTCGACGGAGGCGGTGCGAATCCGCGCGGCCACTTGTTCGAGCGTGAGGCCGTAGTGGCGCAGGTTCTCCTGCGGGACCTCGACGTCGATCTCGAGCGGCCGCACGGCGGAGAGCTCCACATAGGTGATGCCGGGATCGTCCAGCAGACCCTGGCGCACGCGCTCGCCCTCGGCGCGCAGCTCGGACTCGCTGTGGTTGCCGTGGACCACCAGGCTCATGACCTGGCGACGCGTGTTGGCCAGGCTGATCACAGGGCGCTCGATGTCCTGCGGGAACGACGTGATGCGATCGACGGCGCTCTTCACGTCCGAGAGCGCGCGGTCGCTGTTGGTGCCGAGCAGGAGCTCGACGGCCACGACGCCGACGCCCTCGTTGGCCGTGGCGGAGACCTCCTTGACGCCATCGATGCCGCGCACGGCCTCCTCGATGGCGAGCAACACGCCTTGCTCGACCTCGGCCGGGCTCGCGCCGGGGTAGGGCACCTGGACCACGACCATGTCCAGCTCGACGGCCGGGAAGACCTCCTGCTTGATGCGACCGGCGAGCAGCACGCCGCCGATCAGGAGGATGAGCATCAGCACGTTGGCGGCGACGTGGTTGTTCGCCATCCAGGCCAGGGGGCCCTTCGCATCCAGGGGCTCCGCCGGGCTCGACGGCTGGGGCGTCGCGGGCTCCTCGGCCACCGGCTCGTCCGGCTGTTCCGGATCCGAACTCATGGCGTACCACCGTCGGCGGGCATGGAGGGGCCGTCCGCGAGGCGCAGCAGCGTGCCCGTGACGGGCGACGCCAGCCGACTGGTGACGATGCGGTCGCCAGCCTCGAGCCCCGAGCGCACGAGCACCTCGTTCTCGTCGCGCCAGGCCACGTTGACCCGTCGAACCTCGAGTCGCCCCTCACCGTCCATCAGGTAGACGTGGTCACCCTCGTGGATCTGGTCGCGCGGCACCGCGATGACGCCGGTCAGGCGACCCACCTCGATGCGGACCTCGACGTACGAACCGAGCAGCAGGGGCAACTCGCCGGGCGTGTCGCTCTCGAGCGGATCGTCGATTTCGACCAGTAGACGGGCCAGGCTGCCGCCGGGCTCGAGGTCGGGCTGGAGCTGGACCACATGACCCTCGCGCTCGACGCGGGTGTCGCCCGCCTCGAGCAGGATCTGGGCCGTGGCGCCCGGCTCGTCCCTTTGGGCGACGTCGATCCGGGCGAGCGCCTCGAGCGGCACGGGCACCTGCACGCGGAAGCTCGCGCTCGACACGGCGGTGATCAGCGGCGCGTTCGGACCGACGATCTGGCCGAGGTCGACCTGCTCCGTGAGCACGACCATGTCGAAGGGAGCGCGCAGGGTCGTGCGCGTGAGATCGAGCTGGGCGCGATGAAGGCCGCTCTCCGCCGCCGACAGGCCGACCGCCGCCGAGCGCTCTTGCGGCTGTCGCAGCGCCAGGCCCGTGCCCGCGTCCGTGCCGGCAGCGGCAGGACCGAAGCTCTGCCACTCGCGGCTGGCGACATCACGCCGGCTGCGCTCCAGCTCCACTTCCACGCTCGCGCGCTCCACGTCCGCGCGACGCCCCTCCAGCGCGAGCTGATAGTCCCGCGGGTCGACCCGCAGGATCGGCTCGCCGCGCCTGAAGCGTCCGCCTGGCACCAGGTTCGGGCTCTGCCAGACGACGCGTCCGCCCGCCTGGCTCGAGAGCGCGACCTGACGCGTCGGGACGACACGGCCATGGGCTCGCAGGGTGATCTGACGATCCTCCGCCACGGCCTCGTGGACCTCCACTAGCGCGCCGGCGGGCGGTGGCGTGGCTCGGGGAGCCTCCGCCTTGGTCACGACCAGGAAGCGGAAGACGCCGAAGCCAGCCGCGAGGAGGAGAATGGGGACGATCGCCTTGGCGGCGAGGGTCGTGCGTTTCATGGTTCTTGCTCCGGGCTTGGAGGAGGTGCGGAGTGGGGAAGGGGACCGCCGACGGCGCGGTGAAGGGTGACGCGGAGTGACAAGAGGCGCCGCTCGGAGGCCAGCAGCGCGAGGCGAGCGAGGGTGCGACTGCGCAGGGCGCCGAGCACGGGCAGGAAGTCGCTCAGGCCGAGTCGGAAGCGATCCTGCGCGGCGGCGACCAGGCGCTCGGCCACCTCCACCGAACGCATCAAGGCTTCGTGATGAGCGCGTTCGTCGCGCTCGAGGGCGAGGGTGGCCTCGACCTCGACCAGGGCGCCGAGCAGCGCGCGCTCGTAGCCGGCCTCGGCCTCCATCAGGTTCGCTCGCTGCTCGTCCACGCGAGCGCGGCCGGCGAAGCCGTCGAAGAGTGGGGCGCTGAGGCTTGCCGCGGCCGTGTAGTTGATCCCGGTCGACGTGCTGTTGCCGGAGGAGGACTCCGAGCGCACGGAGCTATAGCCCGGCGTGAAGCTGAGCTGAATGCTGGGGAGGCGGCTGGCGATGGCGGAACCCACCGCGTGATCGGCGGCGGAGACGCGCGAGCGCGCCGCGCGCAGGTCGGGGCGCTCCGCCAACAGGTCGGCGTGGACCTGCGCGCCCAGATCGGCCGGCGGCGGCGGCAAGGCGCTGCCCGTGAGCTCGGGCAGGGTGCTCGGCGGCATGCCGAGGAGAGTGGCCAAGCGGAGCCTGGCGCTGGTCTCCGCGCTCGTCAGCAAGCTGAGCTGCGCGTCGTCCGCGATCTCTTGCTGACGCGCCTGCTCGACGTCGACGGCCGTCGCGAGACCTCGGGAGAAGCGCAGCAGCACGAGCTCCGAGGTGTGCGCGTCGGCCTCGCGGTCCTCCTCGAGCAGGCGGCGTTGGCTGCGAACGTCGACCAGGTCGAAGTAGGCCTCCACGACCTGTGCCTGCAGCACGAGGGCGATGCCATCCGCGTCCGCCTCGCTCGCGCTGGCACTGCGCCGAGCGGAGGCCGCGGCGTTGGCGCGTCGGGCGAAGAGGTCGACCTCCCACGCGATGGGCAGCGATACGTTGGCGGAGCGCGAGTCGATGGAGCCGCCCACGGGGCTGTTGGAGCGCCCCACGCTGAGGCTGCCGTTGAGCGAGACGGTCGGATAGCGTGCGGCGCTCGCCTGCGTGGCCAGGGCGTTCGCGCGCATCACGCGGGCTTCGGCCGTGCGCAGATCCGGCGCGCTCTGGGCCGCCCGCGTCTCGAGCGCGTCCAGCTCCGAGACGCCGAAGCCGGTCCACCACGCGGGATCGTCATCGCGCGCGTTCGTCGGCGGGGACGCGGCACCCTGCTCGCCGCCACGGCTCAGCTCCGCGTCGAGGTCGAAGGGCTCCTCGGTCTGGCGGCCTCGCCCGTAGACGCAGCCGCTGAGGAGCAGGGAGAGGATGAGGGCGTGCTTCATCGGATCCTCTCCGGCACTTCGCTCGCGGTCGCGCGGATGGCCAACAGCTCGAGCTCGATGTGCGTGGCCACGAGATCATGAGAGTTCACGGGCAGGGGGCTGCGATGGCAGTCCTCCGCGCAGTCGTAGTGCATCAGGAAGACTCCCAGGAGGCTCGACCAGAGGTGCTTGGCCAGGACGCGCGTGTCGAGATCCTTCCGGATCGTTCCATCCAGCTTCCCGCGCTCGATGGCCTGGGTCACCAGGCCGATGTTCTCGCCGAGCTTCGCGCGAAACTCCGCGAACGCCTGCTCGTCCGTGGCCACATGCCGTCGGTGCAGGAGGCTCGCGAGCATGAAGGCGAAGTGCTGCGGATGGGCTTCGTAGAAGCCGACGTGCGCCTCGAGCAGCGCGCGAATCGCCTCGATGCCGGAGCCCGCGCCGCTGAGCGCGTCACGCAGGAGCGGCGTCATGTGGGTCGCGCTGCGCAGCAGGATCCCCGCCACCAACGCCGCGCGGCTGTCGAAGTAGAGGTAGAGCGCCGCCTTGGACACGCCCGCCTCGCGCGCGATGGCGCTCATGGACAAGGCGTGGAAGCCGTGCTCGACGGCGACGCGTTGGGCAGCCTTCAGGATGGCGTCACGCTTCGCCTCCCGCTCCAGCTCCCGACTCTCTTTGTTCGCGCTCTTGGACATCGTTGCTGACCGGTGGTCAGAACATGAAGTCGCCTAGGTAGCGCTTAGAATAGGCTCGTCAAGCCTTGCTGTGACCGGCGGTCAGAAAAACGGCTCTCTCAGCATCGACTCGCGGTGGGCGGGACAGGGGTCGAACCTGCGACGTCCGGCTTGTAAGGCCAGCGCTCTACCGCTGAGCTACCCGCCCGGGTCCGGCACTTATAGGGCGTGCCGAAGGCGCGCGCCAGAGGTGACGGCGCGCGTGCGAACGTGCCCTTGGTGCACACGCGCATCTCGGGATCCCGCCGTGGGACTTGGCTGGGCAGTTACTGACGCGCGCCAGGGGCGTCGACGGTCGGCTCGGGCACGTCCTCGTCCTCGGAGGCGGCGCGAGTCGGCGTGTAGAGCTTGCCGTCGCGATACTCGAGGGGTGCCTCGCGCGAGTCCCCGAAGAGGGCGTCGGGGTCGGAGACCGAGAGCGCCTCGCGCAGCACCTGATCCGTGTGCTCCACCAGCACGATGCGCAGCGCGGACAGGACGCGCGTGGGTACGTCGCGCAGATCCTTGCGGTTCTCCGCCGGGACCAGCACGGTGTCGATGCCGGCGCGGTGGGCCGCGAGCAGCTTCTCCTTGAGCCCGCCGATGGGCATCACCCGACCGCGCAGCGTGATCTCGCCCGTCATGGCCACGTTGCGGCGCACGGGGATTTTCAAGAGCGCGCTCGCGATGGAGGTCGCCATGGTCACGCCCGCGCTCGGTCCGTCCTTCGGCACGAACTCGGGGAAATGCACGTGGCAGTCGATCTTGTGATAGAAATCTTCGTCGAGCCCGAGCACGCGCTGGCGGGAGCGGATGTAGCTCATGGCGGCCTGAGCCGACTCCTGCATGCCCTTCTCGAGCAGGCCCGTGATCACGAGCTTGCCCTTGCCGGGAACGATCGCGACCTCGCACTCCAGCAGCGTGCCGCCGTAGGAGGTGTAGGCGAGTCCGTTGGTCAGACCCACCTCGTCGCGGTCGTGCAGCTTCTCGGGCAGGAACTTGGGCACGCCCAGGTAGACGGGGACGTCCTCGCGCTCGATCGTGCGAGGCATGCCGGCCTCGAGGCCGGAGGCGGGGCCGTGCTTGTCGGCGTTGGCCTCGCCCTGCTGAACGAGACTGCGCTGCTCGACCACCTTGCGCGCGATCTTGCGGCAGATGCTGCCGATCTGGCGCTCCAGGCTGCGCACGCCGCTCTCGCGCGTGTAGTGATGGATGATGGCGCGCACGGCCGCTTCCGTGAACTCGATGGGCTGCTCGGGTGTGGTCATCGCGGCCGTGGTCGTCTGGGCGATGGGAGCGTCCGTCGCGCGCGGCGAGTCGTCGTCCAAAAGCGCGGCGCTCGCGGCGTCCGCGGCCCGACTGGCCTCGCTCGGCGTCAGCCCCGCGGCTTCGAGCTGCCGCGGGATCAGGTAGCGCATGGCGATGTTGAGCTTCTCGAAGTCCGTGTAGCTGCTGAGCTCGATGATCTCCAAGCGATCCTGAAGCGGGATCGGGATCCCGTTGAGGGTATTCGCCGTCGTGATGAACATGACGTCCGAGAGGTCGTAGTCGAGGTCGAGGTAGTGATCGCTGAAGGAAGCGTTCTGCTCCGGGTCGAGCACCTCGAGCAGCGCAGCCGCGGGATCCCCGCGGAAGTCGCTCGACATCTTGTCCACCTCGTCGAGGAGGAAGACGGGGTTGTTCGTGCCGCAGCGCTTCAATGATTGAATCAAACGACCGGGCAGGGCGCCGATGTACGTGCGGCGATGTCCGCGGATCTCCGCTTCGTCGCGCACACCGCCCAGAGAGAGTCGCACGAACTCGCGACCGGTCGCGCGCGCGATGCTCTTGGCCAAGGAGGTCTTGCCCACGCCGGGCGGACCCACCAGACAGAGCACGGGCCCCTGGTTCTTCTCGACCAGCGTCTGCACGGCGAGATACTCGAGGATGCGCTCCTTCGGCTTCTTTAGGCCGTAGTGGTCCTCGTCGAGGATGCGCTGCGCCTCGAGCAGGTCGTGCGTCGGCTCGGAGGTCTCGCTCCATGGCAGGCACAGGACCCAATCGATGTAGTTGCGAATGACCGCCGCCTCGGCGCTCATCGGCTGCATCATCTTGAGCTTCTTCAGCTCCTTCTTGACCTGGGAGAGCGCCTCGCGCGGCAGGCTCTTCTTGGCGAGGCGTTCCTCGATCTCTTCGAGCTCACTCTTGAACTCGTCCTTCTCGCCGAGTTCCTTCTGAATGGCCTGCATTTGCTCATTCAGGTAGTACTCCTTCTGCGACTTCTCCATCTGCTTCTTCACGCGCGAGCGGATCTTCTTCTCGACTTGAAGGATCTCGATCTCGGCGTTCATCAGCTCGAGGAGGCGCTCGAGGCGCTTCGTCGGGTTTAGGGTCTCGAGGACACTCTGGCGGTCGTCGAGCTTGATGCTGCTGAGGTGCACCACCAGCGTGTCGGCCAGCCGGGACGGGTCGCCGATGGTCTGAATCGTGACCAGCATCTCCGGCGGGATGCGCTTGTTGAGTTTGACGTAGGCCTCGAAGGTGTTCTTGACGCTGCGCAGGAGCGCGTCGATCTCGACACCGACGATGGAGGGCTCCACGACCTCCTCGACTTCGCACAGGAAGAAGTCCTCGTTGGGCAAGAAGCGCCGAATGCGGGCGCGCTCCGCGCCTTCCACCAGCACCTTCACCGTGCCGTCGGGCAGGCGGAGGAGCTGGATGATCTTCCCGATGGTGCCCACGGGGAAGATGTCCTCGGGCGCCGGGTCGTTGGTCTTGGCCTTGCGCTGCGCCGCGAGGAGGATCTCCTTGTCGTGGCTCATCGCCTCTTCGAGCGCGTTGATGGAGCGTTCGCGCCCGACGAAGAGCGGCACCACCATGTGCGGGAAGACGATGATGTCACGCAGCGGCAGAAGGGGGAGCGGTCGCGCACCGCCGGTAGGCCGAGGGTCGTCGTCGTTGTTACGGTGGAAGAACATGCGGTTTGGCCTCGTCGGTCCGGTAGGCGCGGGTGCGCCTCATCTTGCGCAGATCGCGGTGCCCTATCAGGCCAGCCCGATCAGGCCAGCTCGGCTTCCTTCTCGTACACGATCAGCGGTTGCTCACCCTTGGTAATCACTTCCTGGCCGACATGCACCTCTTTGATGCCCGTCGCGGAGGGCACCTCGTACATGATGTCGAGCATGGCGTGCTCCATGATGGCGCGCAGACCGCGGGCGCCGGCGTTGCGCTCGAGGGCGACCCGCGCGACGGCTTCCAGGGCGGTCTGGGAGAACTTGAGCTTCACGCCGTCCATCTCGAACAGGCGTTGATACTGCTTCACCAGCGCGTTCTTGGGCTTGGTCAGGATGTCGACCAAGGCGTTCGCGTCCAGCTCGTGCAGCGTGGCGAGCACCGGCAGACGACCGATGAACTCCGGGATCAGGCCGGCGCGCAGGAGATCCTCGGGCTGGACCTGCTCGAGCAGCTCGCCGATGCGCTTCTCCTTCTTGGAGATGATGTCGGCGCCGAAGCCCATGGTCTTCTGGCCCACGCGACGCTCGATGATCTGATCGAGGCCGACGAAGGCGCCGCCACAGATGAAGAGGATGTTCGAGGTGTCGACCTGCAGGAAGTCCTGCTGCGGATGCTTGCGCCCACCCTTGGGGGGGACGTTGGCGACGGTGCCCTCGATGATCTTCAACAGCGCCTGCTGCACGCCCTCGCCGCTGACGTCGCGCGTGATGGAGGGGTTGTCTCCCTTGCGGGCGACCTTGTCGATCTCGTCGATGTAGACGATGCCGCGCTGCGCTCGCTCCACGTCGTGGTCGGCGTTCTGCAGCAGCTGGACGATGATGTTCTCGACGTCCTCGCCCACGTAGCCAGCCTCCGTGAGCGTGGTGGCGTCCGCGATGGCGAAGGGGACGTTGATGATCTTGGCCAGAGTCTGCGCGAGCAGCGTCTTGCCCGAGCCGGTCGGGCCGAGGAGCAGGATGTTGCTCTTGGACAGCTCGACGTCGTCCGAGTTGACGGTGGAGTCGATGCGCTTGTAGTGGTTGTGGACGGCGACCGAGAGCACCTTCTTGGCGCGCTCTTGACCGATCACGTACTCGTCGAGGATGGCCTTGATCTCGGCGGGCTTGGGCAGCGGGGCGCCCGTCGAGCGGGAGTCGTCACGCTCGACCTCTTCGGCGATGATGTCGTTGCACAAGCCGATGCACTCGTCGCAGATGTAGACCGTAGGTCCTGCGATCAGCTTCTTTACCTCCTTCTGGGACTTGCCACAGAAGGAGCATTGAAGATTGCCGTGTCCGTCGTCTCGCCGTCGATCCACTGAATTCCGCCAAAAAGGGAGTTGTTACTTGAGTCTAGCGCCGCCCGAGGGGCCGGGCAACGCCGCGTATGCGATGGGGTCGGGGGTGGGCGCCAGCGGAGCTCGCGCCCGAGGACGTCACTTCTTCTTGGGAGCCGTCGCCGTCTTGCGGGGCTCGATCACGTCGTCGATGATGCCGTACTCGAGGGCCTCGACTCCGCTGAGGTAACGGTCTCGCTCCGTGTCGTTCTTGATCATCTCCACGCTCTTGCCCGTGTGGTCGCTCATGATCTGGTTCATGCGCTCGCGCAGCTGGATGATCTCCTTGGCGTGGATCTCGATGTCCGAGGCCTGGCCGTGGACGCCGCCGAGGGGCTGGTGGATCATGACCCGGCTGTTGGGCAGAGCCTTGCGCAGACCGGCGCTTCCCGCCGCGAGGATCCACGCGGCCATGGAGGCTGCCTGCCCGAGGCAGACGGTGGACACGGGGCAGCGCACGTACTGCATGGTGTCGTAGATCGCGAGGCCGGCGGTGATCACGCCGCCAGGGCTGTTGATGTAGAGCGTGATCTCCTTGTCGGGATCCTCGCTCTCCAGGAAGAGCATCTGCGCGATGATGGCGTTCGCGACGTCGTCATTGACCTCGGTCCCGAGGAAGATGATGCGGTCCTTGAGCAGGCGGCTGTAGATGTCCCAGCGGTACTCGCCCCGATGGGTCGTCTCGACCACGGTCGGGATGAAGTAGGCGCGCGGATCGTCGATCTCTCGGCTCATGCTGATTCACCCTGCTGGTCAGAGGCCTTCACCGACGCGCTGCCCCCGGCAGCTGCCGCGTCGGCTGTTTCGTCTTCGATCTTGACCCGAGAATGGAGAATGGCCCAGATTTTTTCCTCCATCAGCTCGGATTCGATCTCGCCGGCCTTCTCCCCGGAGTGGTCGGCGCGAACCTTGGCGATGTGCTTGCCCGTCTTCTCGGCGATCTCGGCGAAGCGGGCGTCCATCTCCTCTGCCGTGACCTCGAGCTTCTCGAGACGCGTCAAGGCGCCAAGCAGGAGGCCGGCCTTCACGCGGCGCTCGGCGCGCTCCTCGATGCCGTCGAACAGGCCAGGCGGCATGCCGCCACCCTGTTGGCCGAGCATCTGGGCGAACTGAACCGTCTCGTACATCATGCGACGCTTCTGCCGCTCGAGCATGGTCGGCGGCACGGGGACCTCGTTGGCCGCGAGCAGGGCGTCGAGGATGCGCTCCTTCAACATGCTCTCGCTGCGGCGCTTCTCGCGCGTCTCGGCGTCCTTGCGGATGGACAGGCGCAGCTCGAGCAGCGTCTCGAAGTCTCCGCAGTCCTTGGCGAAGTCGTCGTCGAGCTCGGGCAGGACCTGCTCCTTCAGCTCCTTCACCTGAACGGTGAAGACCGCGGTCTTGCCGCGCAGCGCTTCGGAGCCGTGATCCTCGGGGAAGGGGACCTCGGCCGTGCGCTCGTCGCCCGGAACCGTACCCATCAGCGCGGCCTCGACCTCGGGCAGGAGGTGTCCGTCGCCCAGCTCCACGGGCCGACCCTCGGCCTTCATGTCGTCGCAGGCCTCGCCGTCGATGGCGACCTGATAGTCGATCAGGAGCAGGTCGCCGGCCTGGGCGGGCCGCATGGGATCCGGCTCCGAGACCGTGGCGTTCTGGCGCCGGCGCTGCATGATCTCGTCGTCGATCAGCACGTCGGGGATGTTCACGAGCGGGCGAGCCGCCGTCAGGCCATCGAGCACGAGGTTGTCGAGCTTCGGCTGCACCTCGATGGTGGCCGTGAAGCTCAGGTTCTCACCCTTGGTCAGCACGGGCTCGCCCACGGTGGGCGTGGCGACCACGGGCAGCGCGTGCTCGGCGATCGCTTCCATGCACGCGTGCTCGATCAGGTGGGCCGTGACCTCGGCCTCCACGGCTCGGGCGTAGACCTGGCGCACGACCTTGGGCGGCGCGTGCCCGGGGCGGAAGCCGCGGATCTTCGCCGTCGTGGCCAGCTGCTTGAAGCGCTTGTCCATGTCGGCCTTGACCGCGTCCCACGGGACTTGGATGGCGAGCTCGACCTCGGTCGGGCTGATCTCTTTGAGCTCGGACTGCATCTTCAAAAGCCTCCAAACGGGTTCGGCTACGTAACGCCCGTCCTGGGAGCCGTCAAGCGAGCGAGGGCGCAAAACGCGCAGATATCGCGCTTTTGCGCGCGGGCGCCGCTTTCGCAGAGCAGGGTCGGTCAGCGCCGCGTGTCGTCGCCGTCGGCGATGTGCTCGACGAGCTCGATCCCCAGCGCCTGGGCGACCTCGAACACGCGCTCGTCGCGATAGAATTCACCGAAGACGATGCGTCGAATGCCCGTGTTGGCGATGGTGCGAAAGCAGGGCCAGCAGGGCGACGCGGTGACGAAGAGGGTCGAGCCGTCGATCGCCGTGCCGTGGCGGGCTGCCTGCACGATGGCGTTGATCTCGGCGTGGATGGTGCGGACGCAGTGTCCGTCCTCCATCATGTGGCCGGCCTCGTCGCAGTGGGGCAGGCCGCGGACCGAGCCGTTGTAGCCGGTCGCGAGGATGGTCTTGTCCCGCACGATCACGCAGCCGACGTGCTTGCGATCGCAGGTCGCCCGGGCCGAGACCTCCCGGGCGATGTTCATGAAGTAGACGTCCCAGGACACTCGCATCGATCGAACCTCGCGTTGGGCGGAGGGCGTCAGGGGGAGGGCAGACCGGCGTCTCCGCCCGTCATCCCGCCACCGCCGAAGGGAGGCGAGCACACGGAGGGGCTACCGCCGAACCCTGCCGACCTGCAGGTGTAGCCGTCGGCCACGCGGCAGTCGGCGTCGCTCGAGCAGGTCTTCGCACAGTAGGCCGCGCCGAAGCCGCCGAACCCGCCGCCGAAGCAGGACGAGCCCGTGGGACAGCCATCGGGGCCGCCGCCGAAGCTCGGCATGCAGGTCTGGGTGCAGTAGCCGCCGGGGAAGTCCGCGCTGAAGCCGCCGCTGCCGATCGTGGTCATGCAGGTCGGGGCCGTGAGCATGTCGCAGTCCGCGTCGCCGGCGCAGGCGGCGCCCACGCTGCCGGGCACGGTCGGCATCGGTCCGCCGTCGGGTGCGGGACTGGCGTCCACGACGATCGTGCCGGAGTCGACGGTGCTGGCGTCCACGGACGTCCCGCCCGAGTCGCCGGTGCTCGAGTCGATGGGGGTGACCGAGGCATCGGTCGCGATGCCGCTATCCGGGAAGATCGTGGAGCCGTCGCTCATGGTCCCGCCGTCGCTGCCCAGCGGCCCGGCGTCGGCTTCCGCGACGGTGTGGGAGTCCCCGCAGGCGCCGAGGGCGAGCGCGAGGACGAGTGAGGTGGGAACGATCAAGCGAGGAAAAGACAAGCGCACGGAGGACCTCCTGGGTTCCAGGGACGGCGCACGCTATCACGCACGGCGCCGCGCCTTCAACGGGGGGATGGGGTCGCGGGGGGTCGCGGTGTGGGCGCGGGTGCAGCGGGGCGGCTTCGCTGGCGCATGATTCCTTCGAGCGCCGCGACCACGCCGGCCTGTTGCTCCGCCGGGACGCCGCGCAAGATCATCAGCGCGCGTCCGATGCGCAGCACGCGTTCCGAGTCCTGCTCCTCCACCGACGACGTGCCCTGGGCGCGCCGCGCCGCCTGCTCCGCCCCGCGCGCTTCGTCCTCGTCGTCCCAGGTCGAGAGCCACACCGCGGCGAGCTCGCGCGGGCCCTGGTAGATGCGCAGGCGGTCTCCGCCCCAGCCCGCCGCGGCGGCCTCGTCCACGCCCGACTCCTGCCCGAGGCCCAGATACACGCCCATCTCGAGCTCCCCCAAGGTGTCGTCGAGCAGGGGATGGAAACCGGCGGCCTCGAGGCTCGGAAGCGGCGGCAAGGCGATCGTCTCGGGCTCCTCGCCCGCCAGGTACTTCTGCGGATGCAGCACCTGCTCCATGGAGCGAGGAGGGTGCGCGTGGGCGGCGTCGATGGCGGCGAATCCCCCGCGCGCGTGCAGCACGGCGCAGAAGTTCAAGCCCTCCAGATAGGGCGCCAGCAGCGAGACCTGCACGATGCGCGGCGCGGCCAACAGGCGCTCTCCGCTGGGCGCGGCCATCTGCCTGAGCCCGCGCATCCGTCCCGGATCCTGCGTGAGATCCTCGAGTGGCTGCCCCGCCCGTGCCAGCAGCCAGCCGACCATGGCCAGGGTCGCGTCCCCTTCGACCAGCGAGTGCAGAGCGTCCTCGGCGTCCGTGTCGCGACCCAGGTGCATGGCTTCGCCCAACCCGAGTCGTTGATCCTGAAGGGCGTGGACGATCTCGTGCGCCAGGGCCGCGCGCCCCTCCAGCGGTTCGGGGCTCAGGCCGATGCGCGTCAGGCCTCGCGCGGCGTCGTCACGGATCACCAGATCGTCGCGCTCGGGATCGTAGAAGCCCACCACCTGCTCGGCGAGCAGGTCCTTCAAGAGCGTGCGCAGATCGAGCTGCGGCGGAAGCAGCCCGAGCGCCGTGTACTCCGCTCGCGCATGCTCCACGTCCTCGGGCTCGATCTGACCGGCGAGGCGGGTGGCGATCTGCTGGGCCCTCGCCACGCGGATGGTGATGGGGCGAGTCGGCTCGAGGTGGCGCGTGGCGACGGTCTCGTCGATCAATCGCTGTACGGCGCTGCGCTCGACCGAGTTGGGGGCGCGCCCGACGGTGTCGTCGGACGCAGCCGCTTCGGGGGCCACGGGCGTCGGTGCCGCTTCGGGGACGCTCGGGCTCGGCGTCGTGCTCGCGGGCGTCTGGGCCCCGCCGCACGCCGCGACGAAGAAGAGCGCGACCAGCGCAGCCGAAGGGCCCAGCCTCATCGCTGAACCTCGACGACCGCCACCGTGATGTAGGGGGCGCTTCGCTTGGCCTTGCGCAGGAAACGTCGCAGGGCGCGGCGGGCGCGGTCGCGCAGCGCCTCGTGATCCTCACTGGCCTCACCTTGGGCGAGCTCCTGGGTCACGCTGCGGCCGGCATCGGCCAGGAGCTTCTCCGTCGCCATGCTCTCGGGCATGAAGCCACGCTGCTCGATCCGCACCAGCCCGCGCGGGCGCATGCGGGCGTCGACGGCCACGGCGATCATGGCGTGGCCCAGCTCGAGCATCAGCCCACGCGCCTTGCGCATCTCGTCGTCGAGTTCCTCGCCCCAGCGACGGTAGACGCGGCCGACCGCGATCGGCGGCAGCAGCGAGAAACCGTCGTCGTCGATGGCGAAACCCTGGCCGTTCTCGACGATCTGCGTCTGCTCTACGCCCAGGCTCTCGGCCATGCGCGCGTGGCGGCGCAGGTGATGGAAGGTGCCGTGGACGGGCACGAAGAAGCGTGGTCGCAAGAGCCGCAGCAGCTCCGCCTGCTCCTCGCGCGCCCCGTGGCCACTGCAGTGCAGGCCGGGATCCTCTCGCCGCGTGATCACGTGGACGCCCATGCGCTCGAGGCGATCGAGGACCTCGTGCACCGCGAGCTCGCAGCCCGGGATCACGCGCGCGCTGATGATGGCCGTGTCGCCGGGCTCGAGCTCGAGGCTGCGATGTTCGCCTCGAGCCAGCGTCGGCAGCGCGGCGGCCGGTTCCCCCTGCGTGCCCGTCGCCGCCACCAGAAGACGCTCCCGCGGCAGCTTGCGCGCCTCACGCTCCTGGACCTGAACTTGCGCGAGCCCTTCGAGGTGGCCGAGCTCGGAGGCGATGCGCCCGTGCATCTGCAGCGAGCGACCCAGCAGGCAGAGCTTGCGCTCGCTCAGGCGCGCCGCCGCGACCAGCGCGCGCAGGCGATGCACGTTGGAGCCGAAGAGGGCGACCACCGCGCGTCCCTCGACCTTCGAGATCGTGTGCGCGAGGCGCTCGGCGACGCCAGCCTCACTCTGGGTGTGACCCTCGCGATCGATGTTGGTCGAGTCGCTCATCAAGAGCAGCACGCCCTCGTCTCCGACCTCTCGAAAACGCGCGGAGTCGAACGCTTCGCCATCCGTGGGTGTGGGATCGATCTTGAAGTCGCCGCTGTGGAGGATGGTGCCGGACGCGGTGCGCAGCACGAGGGAGGTGGCGTCCGGGATCGAGTGGGTGACCCGGATGGGCTCGACCTCGAAGGCGCCGACGCGCACGCGTTCGCCGGGCAGGATCGGTCGCAGATCGGCCGAGTCGAGCGTGCCGCGCTCCGCCAGGCGCTCACGGGCGATGGCCAGCGCGTAGGGCGGACCTATCACGGGTGCGGGACAGCGCTCGATCAGGTAGGGCAGGGCGCCCACGTGATCCTCGTGGCCGTGGGTGAGCAGGATGGCGTCGAGCGCCTTCGGGCCCTTGCCCAGGCAGGAGAAGTCGGCGTGGGCCACGTCCGCGCCCGCGCCATCCTTGCCATCCTTGGGGAAGGTCACGCCGCAGTCGATCACTACCCGCGTCCCCCCGTATTCGATCAGCATGCAGTTCATGCCGACCTCGCCGAGCCCACCGAGGGGCGTCACCCGAAATGCTTCGCTCACGGGCGCAGCTTGCCGCATTTCTTGGCAGGCGCTCCATGATTCGTAGCGTGGCTCCGCGTTGACCCTCTCCTCCACTGCGTGCTAACCCCGGCACGCGCTGAGGCCTGAAGCGACTACCGTTTCGGCCCCTCCGCGAGCGAGCTCATCATGCGTCGTTGGAATCATCTCCTTAGCCTCCTGATTCTCCTGGGTGTGGCCGGACTCGGCCTGCCGGGTCTCGTCTCCCGCGGACACGCACAGCCACCGGCGGCCACGCCTCCGGCAGCGGGCAGCGACGCGGCCACGGATGACGCGGCAGCCGCCGATGCAGACGCCGATGCGGACGCAGATGCGGACGCAGATGACGACGCCGTCGATGAGCCTCGTCTTCGCGCGCCCACGCTGGAGCCCGTCGATCTCGCGGGCATGGAAGCGGACGAAGACGGCGACGCCGATGCGGATGCGGATCAGTCGGGAGACACGACGGATCAAACGGGAGACGCGACGGGCGACGACGCCGGACGTGACGCCGCCATGCTGGGCAACGGCACACCGCCCTCCAGCGATCCCACCGACCCCGATTGGACCGCGCCCCAGGCCGTGCTGACGCTGCACGGCTACCTGCGCATGCGCACCGAGCTCCAGGACACCTTCTTCCTGGGACGTACGGACGCGCCGTTCAGCGCTTTCATCCCGGCCGACCAGGGCGCGCTGCCCGCCGGTGGCTGCCGGGGCACGGCGGCCGTGCCCGCCGATCCCAGCGCGGACGCCTGCAGCACGGGCAGCGATCGCCTGCGCTTCGCCAACATGCGGATGCGCCTCACCCCGACCCTGGCGCTGAGCGACGACGTCAAGGTCCACATGATGGTCGACGTCTTCGACAACATGGTCCTGGGCTCCACGCCCAACGGCCTGGCGTATGACGCGCCATCGGGCGGCAATGGCTACACGCTACGCTCCCGGACCCCGGGCGTGCCCCTCGACAGCTTCAGCGCCACCAGCAACCCGCCCCAGGCCTACCGCAACTCGACGCGCGACTCGATCTACGTGCGCCGCGCCTGGGCCGAGGTGACGAACCGAGGCCTCGGGCAACTGCGCTTCGGCCGCATGGGCTCGCAGTGGGGCCTGGGCATGCTGGCCAGCAGCGGCGACGGCATCGACTCGGACTACTCCTCGGACGTCGACCGCGTGATGGCCATGACCCAGCTCGCAGGCTTCTACCTGGTGATCGCTCGCGATTTCGCGGGCGAGGGCTACGTCGTCCAGAACCAGAACGACCTCTCCGGCATCCCCTTCGACGCGACCCAGAAGGACGACATTCGCCAGTGGGTGTTCGCGGTGGCCCATCGCGAGGACCCCGAGACCCAGCGCGCTCGCCTGCAGCGTGGCGATTGGGTGCTCAATGGCGGCCTCTACTTCGTGATGCGCAAGCAGTTCCTGTCCAGCCAGGGCATCACAGATCCCTTTGGCACGTCGTCGAGCATCAGTGACCATTTCGTGCGGCGCAACGCACAGGCCTACATCCCCGACCTCTGGGGCCAGTTCCTGTGGCGCAAGCTGCGGCTCGAGGTCGAGGCGGTCTACATCGCCGGCAGGATCGAGAACACGCAGGTCAGCAGCTTCAGCCTCGAGAACTACAAGGTGCGTCAGTTCGGCGTGGCCTTCGAGGGCGAGTTTCGCCTGCTCGACGATCACCTCGGCATCTCGCTCTACGGCGGCTACGCCAGCGGTGACGCGGACGTGAACGGGCTCAGCTCGGGAGATGGCCTACCCGCGCAGCAGACCGACAACCGCACCATCTCGACCTTCAGCTTCCACCCCAACTACCGCATCGACCTCATCCTCTGGCGCACCATCCTGGGCCGCGTCTCGGGCGTCTACTACTTCCGCCCCGGCATCAGCTACGACATCATCCGCAACCCCTTCGGTCAGCTACTCGGGGCGCGCATCGACGCGGTCTACAGCCGCGCGTCGCAGGAGACGCAGGCGTACGGCGCGGATCCGAACCTCGGCTTCGAGCTCGACGGCAGCGTCTACTACCGCAGCGAGGACGGCCCGGGACCCACGGACGGCTTCTACGCCCAGTTCCAGTACGGCCTGCTCTTCCCCTTGGCCGGTCTGGGCTACGCCAGCTACAGCCGCGATCCGAACGTCGCCCAGAACCCGCAGATCACCGGTGGCAACCCCAGCCTGCGCAAGGCCCAGACGCTGCGCCTGATCCTGGGCGTCCAATACTGACCCAGCGTCGAGCCCCGAGCGGGCGAGGCGTCGGCGTTCGAGCAATCGGCGCGCTCCGGGGCCGATGAGTGGCCATGAGTGAGAAGCGCGTGAAGACCGTCTTCGCCTGTGGCGAGTGCGGCGCGACCAGCCCGCGTTGGATGGGGCGCTGCCCCGGCTGCGGCGCCTGGAACACCCTGGCGGAGGAGCGCGCGATCAAGCCGCCCACGGGTCGCGCCGGGCGACGTGGACGCGCCGTGGCGCCGGTCGCTCTGGGCGACGTGGGCGGCGAGAACGACGCGCGCATCTCCACTGGCCTGGGCGAGCTGGACCGCGTGCTCGGAGGCGGCCTGGTCGAGGGCAGCGTCGTCCTGCTCGGCGGCGAGCCCGGCATCGGCAAGTCCACGCTGCTGTTGGCCGCGCTCTCGTCGCTGACGGCGCGCGGTCACGCCTGCCTCTACGTCAGCGCGGAGGAGAGCGCCGCGCAGGTCGCGCTGCGGGCACGGCGCCTGGGTGGCGAAGGCATGCAGGAGCTGCGGCTCTTGCCGACCACGGAGCTCGAAGACCTCGAGTCGGCGCTGGAGGCGGCCTCCTACAGCGTGGTCGTCGTCGATTCCATCCAGACCTTGCGCTCCTCGGCTCTGACCTCGGCCCCGGGCAGCGTCGGACAGATCCGCGAAGTCGCGGGCAGGCTCCTCGATCGGGCCAAGCGCGATCTCTCGAGCCTGATCCTCGTGGGCCACGTGACCAAGGACGGTTCCCTGGCCGGACCCAAGGTGCTCGAGCACCTCGTGGATACCGTGCTCACCTTCGAGGCCGACGCCAGCCAGGCCTATCGCCTGCTGCGCGCCGACAAGAACCGCTTCGGACCGAGCTTCGAGGTGGGCGTGTTCGAGATGGCCGGCGACGGGCTGCACGAGGTCGACGATCCGAGCGCGCTCTTCCTGGCCGAGCGTCCCCGCGGCGCTTCGGGCTCGGTCGTCCTGCCCTCCGCGGAAGGCAGCCGCGCGCTCCTGGTCGAGGTGCAGGCGCTGGTGGCGCCCGCGCTCTACGGCGCCGCCCGTCGTGTCGCCTCGGGCCTGGACGCCCAGCGTCTGGCCATCCTGCTGGCCGTGCTCGATCGCAAGGCCGGCGTGCACGTGCTCGATCAGGACGTCTTCGCCTCGGTGGCGGGTGGCGCGCGTGTGTTCGAGCGGGCCACGGATCTCGCCCTGGCCGTGGCCATCGTCTCGAGCTTCCGCGATCGCCCGCTGGCGCAGGGTCTGGCCGTCTTCGGTGAGGTCGGACTGGCCGGAGAGGTCAGGGCCGTGCCGCGCGCCGAGGCCCGCGTGCGTGAGGCCCAGAAGCTCGGCTTCGAGCGCGTGATCCTGCCCCGCGCCAACCTCGAGCGCTCCGCGCTCGCGGACATCAAGGGTATTGAGCTGGATCCGGTCGATACCATCGAGCAGACGCTGGAGCGTATCTAACGTGAGTCCTGTGGGCGCCGCAGGAGCCGGATCGCGGCGCCCAGGCCGCTCACGTTCCGCACCCGCAGGCACTCGTCCTGAGTGATGCGCTTGGGCCCGAGCACGGTGGGCTCGCTGCTGTCCGCGTCCATCAAGAGCCAGGGGCGATCCGGGCCGACGTTGTCGGGATGATACGGCTCGTCGAGCAGTACGTGTCCTAGCTCGTGGCTCTGGGTCCAGGCCGCTCGCGCCTCGCCGACGCCGTTGCGGTCGAGGATCAGAGCGTCGAGGATCGTGCCTCCGTCGGCCTCGATGAAGGACTCCCCCTGTCGCGTTCCACGCGCGAAGCTGGGCACGATCACGATCTCCACGGTCGTGGGGTCGTCGTCCTGGATGGCGTGCACCAACGTGCGCTCCTCGAGCGTGCCCGCGACCGCGGTCATGTTGTCGAACTCGCTCAGTCCGTCCCCGAGGTCGACCTCGCCCAGCTGAAGTCGCTGACGTGCGTCGCTGCTCAGCGGGGCGTCCCCGTCGGCGCTGAGCGTCGCCAGGGCATGGTCCGCCCGGCGCACGAGCACGTCGGCGCTCCCGGCGGCGCCCGGCTCCGTGCGCGGGTTCTGGAGCACTCTCGGTGCGTAACCGAGACGTCTCAGCGCGTCGGCGACACGGAGCGCGGTCTCGATCGGAGGGTCGCCGGCCCGGGTGGTGACGACCGGCACGACGCGCCCGTCCACGCGCAGCCGGATCTCGCCTCCACCGGCTGCGGGCAGACCGTCTCCGTCGGCGACGGAGAGCAGGTAGGGAGGCGGCGGATCCACGACCGCGACGTCCGCGTCGGCGGGCGCCCCGAAGTCGATGAAGCACTGCAGCCAGATTTCGTTCGCGATCGCGACCTGCTCGCGGCCCAGGTGGAGCGCGCCCTGGTCGTCTCCCCCGATCGCCGGGCGTCCGCCCGGTATCGCCCGCAGGATGCGCACCCGCAAATGACCACGGCGGACGGCGCGCACGCCATCCTCGCTGCCGGGCCGACCGACCCGCGCGCCCTGTCTGAGCGTGCCCGAGGCGGCGCGATACACGACCTCGACCTGGTCGCGCAGCGCCACCCGCAAGGTCTGGGCGCCGACGCCGGGCGCGTGTTCGTCCACTGCGTCACCGACCAGACGCATCCAGGCGCTGGTCCAGGCGTGCGCGCCCGCAGGAGCGACGGCCAGGTGCGGGCGGTTCGATCGGGGCGCGTCGCCCGGGGCTGAGGAGCGAACGGCGATCTCGGCCAGATCGGAGACGCCCACGTCCTCGACGCGAAAGCGAATGGCCTCGACGTCGTCCGGCGCCTGCGCGTTGCCGACCCCGCGAGGCAGACCCTCGTCGTTGGTGATGGCGTGGGAGACGCCCAGTGCTTGATGAGAAGCGTCGAGCGGGCTGCCGTCGGCGCGCAGGAAGCTCAGGCCGACGACGGTGAAGCGCGCGATGGCCTCGTCGCCGTTCGCCGTGCGCAGGTGCACGCTGGCGTCGCCCGCCGTCTGTGACGGCGCGAGCCCCTGCACGAAGAAGGAGACCTCACCGCGCAGCTCGAGCTGACGCTGCGGTCGGCCGTCCGCCACGATCCGGATCGGCCCCTCGGTGGTCAGCGTGCCCTGTTCGCCCGGGCCGCCCGCGCGCATCGCGAATAGATCGCGCTGCGGCACGTCGTGGGTCTGACGCGAGTCGGCCACGCCGTCGTCGTCGTCGTCGTCCAGGTCGGCCACCACGTCCCAGCCCGTGGCGGGCGGCGGGCCGGGCGCGCGCGCGCGCAAGGAAGGCGGTTGCCTCGCCACGACTCGCGCGGCGGCGGGCGCGGTGCGTGCGAAGAGGAGCGCGAGGATCAGCAAGGGCAGGGCGGGCCAGCGTCTCTGCCACGCGCCGCGGGACAGCCGCTCGCTCGTCACGCCTTTTCGTCCAGCTTCGTCGCTGCCCGTAGCAGCGCCTCCGCCGTAGGTGCTCGTCGCGACCGCCGACAGCGCTCCGCGGCCAGCACGCCCTTCAGATCCGCCAGCGCCGACTGCAGCTCGTCGTTCACGATCAGGTAGTCGAAGAAGGGGTACTGGCCGATCTCGTCCCGCGCCTTGGCGAAGCGTCGCGCCAGGCTCTCGGGCGTCTCCGTGCCACGGCTCTCGAGTCGGCGGCGCAGCTCCTGCATCGACGGAGGAAGGATGAACACGCCCACTGCCTGCGGGAGCTTCGCCTTGATCTGCCGTGCTCCCTGGTAGTCGACGTCGAAGAGCAGGACGCTGGCGCCCGCTCGTTTGGCCCGCTCGAGCTCCGCCACCGAGGTGCCGTAGAGGTTTCCGTGCACCTCGGCCCATTCGGCGAAGTCGTCGTCGCGCACGATCTCGAAGAAGCGCTCCTGGTCGACGAAGTGGTAGTCCTGTCCGTCGACCTCGTTGGGGCGCGCCGCACGAGTGGTGTGCGAGACGGAGAAGGCGAGACCCTTTTGCTCCTGCAACAGCCGCTGCGTGAGCGTGGTCTTGCCCGCACCGGAGGGCGAGCTGAGGATCAACAGCAGCAGTTCGTCGCGCGCATCTTTCACGCTCGACACTGTATCAAAGTCCACGAGCGCGTGCGCCTACACGACGTTCAGGACGAGCTCGCGCATGCGCTCGACGTCCGCCTTCAACTCGATGACCAGGGTCGCGATCTCGCCGTCGTTGCTCTTGGCGCCAATGGTGTTGGCTTCGCGCGCCATCTCCTGCAGCAGGAATTCGAGCTTGCGACCGAGGACGCCCTCGCCGGACTGCATCAGCTGCGCGAACTGATCCGCATGGGAGGCCAAGCGTGTCGTCTCCTCGGCGATGTCCGTGCGCTCGGCGAGGAGCGCGACCTCGAGCTCGAGGCGCCCTTCGTTCAACGCCGCGCTGGCTCCCTCGAGCAGGCGCGTGAGCCTGGCGCGCAGCCGTTCGCGGTGGCTGGCGAGTGCACGCGGTGTGGCCTGGCCGAGCTGCGCCAGGTGAGCTCGAACGCGTTCCAGAGTGCCCGCGAGCTGACGTGCCATGGCCTCGCCTTCGCGCTCGCGCATGGAGACCGCGCCGTCGAGGGCCGCGCTCACGGCGGACTTCAGCGCGGGGAGGGTGTCCTCTTCGCTCGCAGGGTCGCAGGCTCGGAACAGGCCGGGCACGGACGACAGCAGGCTGAGCGGCAACGGATCGTCGGGGCATACGGCGTCGCGCAGGTCGCGCAGCTGCTCGAGGGCTGCTCGGGCGCGCTTCACGTCGAGGATGGGCGCTCCGAGGCTCGTTCCGACGAGCTTCACCACGAGCTCCACGCGGCCCCTCGACAGGCGCTCGCGCACCATGGCCTCGGCCACGCCCTGGTGGACGCCGAGCTCCGGGGCCAGGTGCGCCCGCAGGTCGAGGAAGCGATGATTCACGCAGCGCACGCTGGCGTGCAGCGTGCCGTCTCCGAGAGACGCCTCGCCGATGCCAAAGCCGGTCATGCTCTCCAGCATGCGGTCAGCCTACGCGCACCGGGCGTTCGTGTCAGCCAGAGTGCGTCCGCACGCGTAGCCGTCCTCGAGTCGCCAGACCAGGCGTCGGCGCCCGACGTCGGCTCTCGTCGATGGCGCGGTCGCGCCGGTCCCGCCCACGCTCAGGACAGGCCCTTCTTGCGCTTCATCTGCTCCATCACGCGCGCGTACTCGATCTCGAAGGTCGCCGTGCCCTCGGAGAGGTTCT
>JAACVI010000515.1 GCA_009992505.1 Myxococcales bacterium | reverse complement strand
GCCGGGACAGCGCACGCGCAGCGGTCGATCGAAGCCGTCCATGGGCAAGGCGTCGAGGTAGCGCCGACGCGTTCGTGGCGGATGGACGAGCTCGGTCGTCGACCGCGGACAGCGCCCGACGTCGACGCGGAAGGCCGCCACGGCGCGCTGCGTCTCGTCGATGCCGGCGAGGGTGACGCGCTCGGCCTCGCGTTGGGCCGCGGTTCGCGAGAGCCAGATGGCGGCGAGACCCGCCACCAGCACCAAGGCGGCGGGCTTGAGGCGCGAGCCGGCGAAGATGCCACGGAGCATGGCGCTGCGCCGCTCCCAGGGCATGGCAATCGTCGTTCGTCTCTTGCTGCGCGCCATGGCTGTCTCACTGCACGAAGTCGTTGATCTGGAGCAGGGGCATCAGGATGGCGAAGGCTACGCTGCCCGACATGCCTCCCATGACGACGATGATCAGCGGCTCGAGCAAGCTGGTGATCGCCGCCACCTTCATGTCCACCTGTTCGTCGTAGGCCGTCGCCACGTGCTCGAGCATCTCTTCCAGCTGACCCGAGCGCTCACCGATGGCGATCATGTGCGTGACGATGGGCGGGAAGCGCTTGCTGGCGCGCAGCGGCTTGGCGATGCTCTCGCCTTCACGCACGCTGCTCCGCGCCTCCTCCACGACCCGCATCAGCTCGGTGTTTCCGAGGATGTTCTTGGTGATGTCCATGGCCGTGAGCACCGGCACGCCGCTCGCGAGCAGCGTCGACAAGGTGCGCGCGAAGCGCGAGACGGAGACCATCACCAGCAGCGACGAGAAGATGGGGATGCGCAGCAGGAAGAGATCCCACCGGCGTCTGCCGTCCTCCGTACCGAGCCAGCGCCGGAAGCCGAAAGTGCCTCCGACCGTGAGGATGATCAGCAGCCACCAGTAACCCGTGAACACATGGCTCACGAAGATCAGGAGGTTCGTGTACCAGGGCAGCGCGTGCTGGAAATCCTGGAAGATGGCCGTCACCTTGGGCACGACCACGGTCATCATCACGATCATGATGCCGCCACCCATCAGCACCATGAAGGCGGGGTAGGCGAGGGCGCCCTGGACCTTGCCCTTGAGGCGCGCCTGGCTGTCCAGGAACTGCGCGAGGCGGCCCAGGATGAGCTCCAGCGTGCCCGAGGCTTCGCCGGCGGCGACCATGTTCACGTAGAGATTCGAGAAGATGGCCGGGTGCTCGCGCAGCGCGTCTCCGAGGGAGATACCCTCGTTGACCTTCTCACGCACCTGCGTGAAGGCCTTCTTCAGATCCGGGTTCTCGAGCTGATCGATGAGCGCGCTCAGCGCCTCGACCAAGGGGATGCCGGCGCGCAG
>JAACVI010000192.1 GCA_009992505.1 Myxococcales bacterium | reverse complement strand
TCTTCGACGACCAGCTCGAGTTCGGCTTGGTCGGCTACAACATCACCGACAATCGTCACCGCGAACATCCCTTCGGCCAGGAGCTCGCGCTCCGAGTCCTGGGAACCGCCGCCTACCATTTCTAGGAGTCTACGGATGCGAAGAATGCACACACTCCATGTTCTGACGCTGCTCTCCCTCTTGCTGGGAGCCGCTCTACTCTCTGCTTGCACCGACCCGCCTGTGGACAGCTTCCGCAGCGAGGGCGGCGCGGCACCGGATCCCACGGGCGTGATGGAAGGCACGATCCTCTACATCGGGCCCAAGCCGACCTGCCATCTGGACGCGGCGACCGGGCGCAGGATACCCGTCGGGCGCGCCGTGCTCTTGCTCTTCGCCTTCAACAACCCTCCGCCTCCCGAGGGCGCGGCCACCACGGCGCTGAACCTGCTGACGGTGCCGGGCGTCAACTTCTTCCCGGCCGAATCCGATTGCCGCTCGGCAGACAGCCCCGACGCGCAGATCATGCGCTCCGCGCCCTTCACCTGGCCGGAGATCGAACTGGGCCACGCGGGCCACCCCGCCGACTATCAGGTGCGCGGCTTCTTCGACGACGACGGCGACTTCAACCCTTTCTTCTCGGCGACCAACTTGCCCACCGCGGGCGACATCGGCGGCGGCGCCGTGGTCGACGCGCAGGCGGCGATCCCCCACTTCGTGCGCATCGCCTTCGCCAACCAGGAAGACTCGCCCAACGGCGACGTCCAGACCGGCGTGGCCGTGACTCTGGGACAGCCGATCACGACCGAGCGGCCCATCTTTTCGCTGGTCAGCGATCCGCTCGACGCCGAGGCGACCTTGCCGACGACGGCTGACAAGATCGTGGCCGAGGGGGAGCTCGTGGCCCTCACCCACTCTCACCTGCATCTGATGCCTCGCAACACAGCGGGCGACCCGACCGAGACCGGCAGCGCGCGCTGCGTGATGCTGCAAGAGACGGACGGCAGCTGCACCTCCGAGTCCTGCCAGATGTGCATGGCGATGGCCGCGGGCGGCATCCAGGCCGCCTTCGACGACGTCGTGAAATACGCCTGGTACGTGCGCAACATCGACGGCAACGGCGACGGCGTCGCCGATCCGCACCCGATCCTCGGTGCGCCTCCCATCAACATCCCCTGGCAGACCCCTGCGGTCATTCTGCAGCGTGCCCAGAGCCGGATCGAGCTGGAGGCCGGCATCCCGGCCGTGCTCATGCTCCCGGCAGTGAGCCAGGTCGAGACGCTCTTCAGCAAGGTCGCCTATCCCGATTTGACCATCGCGATCCCGCCGGTGGCGGTCGTGCAGACCCACCCGACGGACGTGAGCTGTCGCATCCCCTACATCCCGCCGAACAACACCACCAACTTCTACGAGGCCCTGACGACCGACTGCCAGGAGCTGCCCACCGGGCGCTATGCGGTCAACGTGCTTCACGGCATCGCCGGCGGTGTCGTCCTGGGCAATCGCACGCAGAGCTGCGTGCCCCCCGCTCCGATGGCTGCGAACCCGTGCCCAGGCACGGAGTCGTGCGTGGACAATGTCTGCACGCTGATCTCGGTGCTCTCTCCCGATACCGGCCACGACATCTTCGGCGGGCTCTACTCCAGCCAGGCGTGGAGCATCCCCAACGAGCTCGGCTTCATGGGCGATGGCGTCAACCCGCGCCTCGGGCCGCTGCAGCAGATCGACTCACCCTATTGGTCGAGCCAGGGCATCCCCGGCATGTTCATCGTCCAGGACCCGAACCCGGGCGCCACGGTCGGACGCTCCGACGGACGCGGTGGTTGTCAGCAGGCGGTCGACCCAGCGCTGATCGCCGCTGGAATGACGGTGGCCGAGGCCACCCGCGACATCGTCTATCCGGACTTCAGCGAGTTCCCGATCGCCGCTGACCCGGCGCACGGGGTGGCCGGTGTCGACCGCACGCCGGACCAGGAGCGCGAGGTCTGCTGCGCGCCTATCCGCCACCTCTGTGGCGTGCCCCTGTGCGCGGCCGGCACCATCCATCGCGATCCAGCCGACGCCACCAGCCCGAGCTTCAACGTCCGCGACACACCCACCAGCGTCACGGCGACGCCCATGGCCGACGGCACCACCCGCATGGTCCCCAACTGCGTCCCCTTCCTGATGCCCGCCGCGTGCTGCCCCGCAGCCATCTGACTTCCCCATCCACCAGGGTCGAGCTTCGATCACCTCCACCCTCGAGGGGAGCGTGATGCCGGGCTCGGTCGTGGCTCCGGGGAACCACGACGGTGTGCACTTGGGCCATCGCGCCTTGGTGTCCCGCGCGCGCGCGCTCGCGGAGCGTCACGGCCTGTCGACGACGGCGCTCTTCTTCTATCCCAACGCCGCCGCCGTGCTGGCGCCCGAGCGAGCACCCGCGCTCCTCACCTCACCCGCGCGTCGAACGGAGCTGCTGCGTGAGGCGGGCGCCGACAGAGTCGAGATCCAGGCCTTCGACCGCGACTTCGCGGAGCTGTCGCCGCGGGACTTCGTCCAGCAGGTCTTGATCGAACGCCTGCTCTGCCGGGGCCTGGTGGTCGGTGAGGACTTCTGCTTCGGCAAGCAGCGCGCAGGCGACGTGAAGCTCTTGCGCGAGCTCGGCGAGGAGCTCCACTTCGAGGTCGAGGTGCTGCCCAAGCTCGAGTACCGCGGCGAGGCCGTGTCCTCGAGCCGCATCCGGCGAGCGCTCGAGACGGGCCGGGTCGAAGACGCCTGCGCCATGCTCGGTCGCGTGCACGAGATCGAGGGCGTGGTCGTGCAAGGCGACGCCCGCGGCCGCTCGATAGGCTTCCCCACGGCGAACCTGGCCCACGTGGAAGCGCTGATGCCCGGCGATGGGGTGTACGCTGTGTTGATGCGAAGAGTGGACGAGCCCGACGCGCCACGCTTGTATGGCGTCGCCAACCTGGGCACGCGGCCCACCTTCGAGGCGGGTCGCTCGAGTGAGGTGCATCTGATCGACTTCGACGGAGACCTGTACGACGCGCGTGTGCGTGTGGGCTTCGTGGCCAGGCTGCGCGACGAGCAGAAATTCAAAGACGTACCGGCGCTGATCGCACAGCTCGGCCGCGACGTGGCGGCGGGACGCGAACGACTTCAGGCGATCTCGGAGAGTGAGGCGCGATGGATCTAGAGATGCTCGATCGAGACGAACTCGAGGCGCGCGCTGCCCAAGCCGGCGTGACCGACCCGCAGCACAAGACGCGCCGACAGCTGATCAGCGCCATCAGCCGAGCCAGCGGACGCTCCGCGGCCAGCCGCACGCTGGGCGCCGCACGAACGCTCTTCGAGCTGGCAGCCTCCGTGGCGCGTGGCTTTCGGCCCACCGTGCCCCTGCGCCTGGCGCCGCGTCCGATCGCCCCCGAAGCGCGCATGACGCGACCGATACGGCCCGCCCTCGACCCCAGGCCGAGCGACGAGCGCACGACCGTGCCGCTGAAGCCCGCGGCGCTGGAGCCCATGCCGCTGGAGCCCGTGGCGCTGGACCCCGCGATCGTGAAGGGACTCGCGCAGGAGCGCGCGACGGTCTCGCTCGGGCCCACGCTCGAGTCGAGGTCGCCGGACGAACGCATCACCATCCCCCTGAAGCCGCAACGAGCCCCGGACGAACGCATCACCGTCCCTCTGAAGCCGCAGCGAGCCCCAGCCGCCGCGGAGTCGGAGCCCATCGTCACCCAGACCATGGCGCGTCTACTCGACGCGCAGGGCCATCACCAACGCGCCCTTCGCATCTACGACGAGCTCATGCGCGCTCGGCCCGACGACGCGGCCTTGAGGCGTGAGATGGACGGAGCGCGCAGTCGCGCCAAGGGTCGGCGCGCTCAGGCACCGAAGCTCGAGGACGCCGACGCCGAAAGCGACGAAGACGCGGTCGTCGCGCTGCACGTGGACGCCACCACGGCGTTGATCAGCTGGGACCTCGACGCCCAGAAGCTCGAGGTCTCCCGCGCGCTCTTGTCCTCGCGCTCCCCGCTCATGGCGCGCGCGCTGATCGTCTTCCCGTCCAAGGGAGAGTTCGTCTCGCGTGAGCTGCGATCCTGCGCGGCGGATCGCGAGGGCCATTGGGTGCTCTCGGATCTTCCCCCCGGCGCGCACACCGCAGTCGCCCTGGGACTCGAGCTCGAGTCCGGCTTCCACTCCCTGGCGCACGCGGCGATGCTGCCTCCCGGCTAGCATCGCCAGACAACTCTCGCGCTGCGGGGCCGATGAGATGCCATGCGCTTCGACCTCCAGCGGGCCCTGCCCTTTCTGCTCCTGCTCTTTCAGGGCTGCGGCGCAGGGAGTCTGGTGCCGCAGCTCAGCATCACCGCGGGACGCACCGTCACGCAAACCAGCAACGGGCTCGTCGCCAGCGCGCACGCCGAGCGCTACGCGCTGATTCTCGCCACCGTGGTGAAGCAGCCACCGCCCGCTCCGGCCGCCGTCAGCCGACCTCCGGCGACCCCGCTGCCGGGCCCACCGCCCTGCCTCGCCTCGGCCATCTGCGGCGCCCTTGAACGTCAACGCCTAGCCGCCATGCGTCGAGAGACCTCGCGGGAGGTGAGGCCATGAGCGCGTCTCCCATGTCCGGCGCGCGTGCAGCACGGGCTCTGCTCTGCGCCATGATCCACGCGATTGCGGTGCCGAACCTGGTCGCCGCACAACAACCGACGCCCCAGCAACCGGAGCCCTCCGCGGACGCGTTGGCGGCGGCTCTCGCGAGCTACGGAGACGAACCCAGCGTGCATCGCGTCGTGGGCTGGGCCTTGAACCTCGCGGACACCGCGCCTGCGCGCGCCGACCAGGCCCTGAGGCGCGGGCGGCGCAGTGGGCTCTTACCCAGCGTCCGCTTCGGCGTGCGACGTGGCCTGGGACAGGACGCCTCCTCTCAGCTCACGGGCGACACCACGCGCTTGTCCACGGCGGCCGATCTCTCCTTCGAGGCGACGCTCACCTTCCGCCTCGACCAGCTCGCCTATGGTCCGGACGAGGTCGCCTGGGCGCGCGAACGCCGGAGCCTCGCCCTGGAGCGTTCGGAGCTCATCCGCACCGTGGTCGAACTCTACTTCCGACGTCGTCGCCTGCAGCTCGAGCGCGATCTGCTCGGTGCCCGCTCCGTCGAGCGCTTGGTGATGATCCAGCAGCTCGACGCGCTACTCGACGAGATCACGGGCGGCGCGTTCTCCGCGCATCGCCACGCTCGCTAGTCGGCGCGCCTCAGAGGAAAGGGTGCACGAGCCAGCGTGGAGGCGTGCGCCGTCGCAGACGTGAGGCGAAGACCAGGCCGAAGAGCGCGAGGGTGAGCAGCAGACCGGCCGCGAGCTCCGCGCCTCGCGGCAAGCTCGCGCGCACGGGATCCGGTGCCAGGCCGAGCGCGAAGGTGGCGAGCGCGAGGCCCGGAAGCAAGAGACGGCCCCGCGGCAAGAGATCGTGCGCGGCCCATTCAACTAGCGACCACACGATCACGGCCTCGAAGGCGAAGCGCAGCGCGCCCGCGGGGTGATGGAGGTCCAGTGACGAACCGCCGCAGAAGAGGGCCACGAAGAGCGCCGCACCCCAGACGCGGCGAGCCGAGAAGAGCAACAGACCCGCCCGCGAGATCGTGGTGGTGGTGGCTCCACGCGCGAGCGCGACGAAGAAGGCCGCCGCCGCCACGGTCGCCAGCGGATCCAGGCCCAAGGCCCAGGGCAGCGGAGACGCGGTCTGTACGAGGGCCAGCTCCGAGACCCGGGACGCGCCGAAGGAGAGCAGCGCGATGGCGACGATGGCCAGGGTGGGCGCCTCCACCACCAACACGCGTCGAAGGACGCGCAGCGTCGATCCGAAGCGCGTGCCGCGATCGCCAAACGCCGCCGCGCCGCCGAGCAGGACGAGCAAGCCGGACGACGCGAGCAAGTCGAGGTCGAGCCACGCCAGGGCACGTGCCGCCGCGCACAGGAGCCCGAAGGCGATCCCCGCGTAGAGGAGGTATCGGAGCCGCCAGCGTGGAGCACGCTCGAGTGCGGGTCTCGCCGGATCGACGAGGCGCGTGAGCGGGGAGAGCAACAAGGACGCGCACAACAGGAGTCCCGCGAAGGCGAGCGCCACACCACGGAGCGGATCCCGTTCGCTTGTCCCTACGCCGAGGGACGCTTGTTGAACGACGCCGGCGCGCTCGAAGCGGAGGCTGACGCACTCGCTGCCCGGCGGCGGCTGGAAGTCCGCGAGCGCCAGCAGCCTCAACTCCCCCAGCGCCGTCAGCGTATCCTCGGGACGCAGACCCGCCCGCGCGGCGTCCGAGTCCGGGCGCACGCTCTGCACCGAGAGCCCTTCTCCGTCGGCGTCGACGGGCACGAATTCGAGACCCGAGGCGCTGGCAAAGGCGCGCGCGCGATGCTCGGAGGCGATCTGGCTCGCCAGCGGAGAGGCCACGTCGCCTTGGACGTCGAAGCGCACGTTGGCGAGCGCGCCCGTGACCTGCGAAGCGCCCGCGACGGACGCCCCGGACGCCGCGGAGGAGAAGGAGACTCGAACGCGGCCGACGAAGGTGCCACGCTGAGCGAAGACGGAGGCGGAGCGAGCGAGAGGTGCCGTGCGTGCCATCGAGCCCGAGGTCACGCGCAGCGGAACCTCGACGTCGACGGATTGGGGCGCGCGCCCTGGAGCATGAAGCTGCCCGACGAGTTGGCATCGGCCGCCGCGGTCGAGCGGGAGCGCGTCACCGAGGATGCCGAGGCTGTCGCCCGACTCGAGCACCTCGGACGTGATTCCACGCAGGTGGAGCAGGTCGGCGTCCGCGGCAGGCGCGCAAGCCGTCGCCAACAGACCGCAGAGCACCATGAGGGAGAGGGCCCTCGTGCCGGCCTGTACGCGGGTCCGGTCTGGCTCGGAGCGTCGCACCACCCCTCAGCTTCGTGTCGAGGGGCGCGGTGGTCAAACTTCTGGGGTGCCGGGCTCTGGCGGCCGTCGCTCGGACGGCCATAAAGCAGTTGACACGGCGCCCCGCTTGGGCAAATAAAGCGTCCCGTTGTTCGGGGCTGTAGCTCAGCTGGGAGAGCGTCGCACTGGCAGTGCGAAGGTCAGGGGTTCGATCCCCCTCAGCTCCACTGATGATTGGTTGGAGGGTCTGTTCCAGACCCTCCCCCTTCCGCGGGCGGCCGCGGTAGGGGACCCCCTCCCAAGGTCGCCCGGCCTGCGGCCGGCGCTGCGCGCGGGGGCCCTCGGCCCGCTTGCCTATCGGTGCTGGCGCATTGGCATGGACCCGTGGCCTTTCCACCGGCGCTGCGCGCCCGCTTGCCCATCCTCGCTGGTGGATCGGCATGGACCCGTGGCCTTCGGCCGGCGCTCGCCTGCTTGCCCTTCGTCGCTGGCGCATTGGCATCGGCCCGTGGGCCCTACTGAGGAGCCCGGCGCAGGATGCGGGACGAGCACGCGTGGTCTCGCCTGGCGTTCGGCTCTCGGCCGCACGTGGTCTCGTGAACACGTGACGGCCGGCCATGGTCACGCGTCACGGCCCCGGACCCGCTTCGGATAGCGGGCTCGAGGCCGGTCTGCGCTTGTTTGGCACGCGGTCCCTAGGCCGCCGTGCCGCTTGGCGGAGCTACTGACAGCGACCGGGAACGGTCGGCACGAGCACGCCCGCGTCGCCATGCTCGATGGCGAGGCAAGTGGCGCTGCCCGCGCAGCTACCCGTGAAGGGACCCGCGTCGGCGACTCCACCGTCCATCGAACCCGCGTCGGGCATGCCGGCGTCGCCCACGGTGCAGAAGGAGCGACAGAGGGCGTCGCCGAAGCCGCCATCCGGCAGCGCCTCGGGGAAGCAGCCGGCGCCCGCCTGGCAGCTGTCGAGGTACATGCAGGGAGCGCCCACGGCCGCGGGCATTCCGCCATCCGGTGTGCTGGGCGAGAAGCAGGTGCCGAGCAGGTCTCCGTTGGTCGCGCCGATCACGTAGCAGGCTTCCCCACCACCGCAGCCCGTCTGGAAGACGGGATCGCAGCCCTCAGCCATCTGGCAGAGCCCGAAGTAGGGGTCACTGTTGAGGCCGATGCAGTAGCGCCCGTTGCCACAATCCGTGGTCGATCCGTCGCACATGGGACGACACACGCTCACGCCCGGCGCGCTCTCGGACCTGTAGCAGAAGAGCCCTTGCTGACAGTCATCCGCGATGCTGTTGTCCGTGAGGTTGTCCGGCGTGGCGTCGCGATTGATGGAGCACGGCGCGGCTTCACCCTTGGCGCGGTCGGCGTCGACGCAGCCGAAGCTGATGGTGTCCAGAGTGTCGTCGGGGGCGTAGGCCAGGACGACGGAGCACTTCTGTCCGGCAGGGCAGCTGCCCGCGGTGTAGGGATCACAGGCAGCCGTGCCCGCGTCCGCCACGGCGTCGACGCCCGCGTCGGTGGGTCCCGAGTCGTGACCGGAGTCGACCGTGGCGTCCCGGGCCGCGTCCGTGGACGCGTCGGTCGCCGCATCGGCGCCACTGTCCGGGTTCCCCGAGTCGTCTCCACAGCCCACCGTGAGCATCAGCCCGACGAGCGTCCAAGCCATCGCGTATCGCATCATGTATCCCTCCGCGCGGAACAGACCACGCGAGCCGCCATTATCACCGAATTCTCCCGGCGGGCAAAGTGACGCGTCGACGAAACGCGAGGATCCTCGGCTCGAGCCCTTCCCGTCCTGGAGGTCCATGAAGCCGTCTGCTCGAGATCGCCCGAAACTCGGTGGCTCAGATCCGCTAGAGTTCGTGGGGCATGCGATCGCGAGGACTGCGGAAGTAGTGCATGGGCGAGTAGGAATCGAGATTGGACACGCGGGCGGTGTAGAGGCAGGCGTACTGCTCCACCTGATTGCCGAAGAGAGAGACCTCCGGGCCGGACTTGAAGACGGGACCCCAGAAGGGGTGGAAGGCGCGGCCCACCTCCGCTTCCAGACGCGAGTACTCGGCGTCGGCGGAGCGCAGGCGCGCCTTGAGGCGGTCGATGGCGTGGCGATGCAGAACGCGCGCGCTGTCGAGCTCGGTCGACGCTTCCCCGGTGGCACGGAGCTCGTCGCGTGCCCGGCTGACTTCCTTCAGGCGGACCTGATGCTCGTGTAGATCGTCGTAGACCGCGTCGCGCACGTCATCGAGCTCGTCCATGCGTTCGAGCTGCGGACCGCATGCCTCGAGGGCCATCTGCTCGGCGTCCATCTCCTGGATGATCATGGCCGTGCGCCACGCGCTCTCCTTCTTCGCGCGCAGCACGTCGCCGTAGATGTGGTCACCCACGTAGAGCACGCGATCGCCGCCACCGCCGAGGTGCCGCTCGAGCAGGGCGAGGTGTCCACCCGCGTAGATCTTGCCGCGCTCGAAGCGGGTGGCGGGCGTGTGCTCGCCGTTGCCCGTCTCCATCAGCGGTGACGACTCGGTGAAGAAGCTCGGCTTCTTGGCGGCCGTGATGATCACCTCGAAGTAGTTCCGCCACGAGGGATACTCGGAAGGACCTTGCTCGAAGAGGTAGTCCATCATGCGCGCCGTGTAGTCGGCGTGGCTGTTGGTGAGCAAGAAGAGGCGCTTGCCGGAGCTGCGGAGCTTGTGCAGCGCGCGCGGCATCTCGGGATCGCGGCGCACGTAGCGCGGGAGATCCGCGAGCATCGTGTCGAGGATGCTTCCGTCCTGATGCGCGGCGTCGATGGCTGCGCGCACGTCGGCGAAGAGCCCGGCGTAGTCCACGTCCTGCCCGCGCGCCTCGAGGGCGTCGATGGCCGCGACGTAGACCGCGACCTCCGACAGGGCGTACAGGGTGTCGACCCAATGGTAGCGGCGCGAGGCCGGCTGCAGCCGACGGCTGTGGTAGAGGCGGCGGCGCTCCTCGAGGCTGAGCTCGACGAGCCCGTGGTACGCCCGCTTCACGTAGCGGTAGCGATCCATCTTGAGCACGTTGCCGTATTTGCGATCTACCAGCAGACCACGAATGGCGAAGTCCGTGCGGTAGGGCATGGAGAGCAGCGCCTCCGGGTAGCCCTTCTCGACCAGCTTCCGCACCGTGACCTCGATGCTGAGGCGATCCATCTCGAACTGGTCGTACACGGCGAGCGTGTAGTCCATGTCGAAGCCCACCCACTCGACGCGATCGAGGCGCAGGCTGCGGTTGCAGAAGATGCGGTGGGAAGGAGCGGGCGGCTCGGCGCCGGCCTCGGCCAGCGTCAGTTCAGGGAGGGGAAGGTGAAGCTGCACGGAGAAACAATAACGTATCCCTAGCGAGGGTGCAGACGCGAACGCCACCGCGCATGATTGGAGCCGCGATGCGGTCGAGCCGCGATCTGCAGAGACGACAGAGCCGCCGGGGAATGCTCCGCGGCGGCTCTCGAATGTGCGGGATGGACCCGCGCTCCACGCTGAAGACTAGGCTTCGGCGGTGTAGACGCTGACCTTTTTGCCGGTCTTGCCCTTGCGCTCGAACTTCACGTAGCCATCGATCTTGGCCCAGAGCGTGTAGTCCTTGCCGACGCCGACGTTCGAGCCGGCGTGGAAGCTGGAGCCCACCTGGCGAACCAGGATGCTGCCCGCGGAGACCTCCTGGCCTCCGAAGACCTTGACGCCACGATACTGCGCCTTGGAATCGCGACCGTTACGCGAAGATCCCTGACCCTTTTTATGTGCCATCTGTTCGCTCCGCTTTAGGCGCTGATGCCGGTGATGCGCAGCTCCGTATAGGGCTGGCGGTGTCCATTCTTGCGTTGATAGCGCTTACGACGGCGCATCTTGAAGACGATGATCTTCTTGGCGCGGTCCTGAGCGACGATCTCCGCCGTGACCGAAGCGCCCGCGACCGTGGGCTTACCGACCGAGACGGCGTCGCCGCCGAGCATGAGGACGTCCTCGAAGACGATCTCACTGCCTACGTCACCGACGAGCTTCTCGACGCGAAGCTTGTCGCCTTCGCTGACCCGGTACTGCTTGCCGCCGGTCTGAATGACTGCGTACATGGCTGAATCCATTCGTTTCTGCTCGCCTGGAAGCGAGGGGCGTGCAGTCTAAGGAGATCGGCGAGCCCCGCAAGTCGAATCTGGCAGGTTTCTTTCTGCACCCTGATCGCCGCCGGATCCATGTGCTTGGGCGCGCCCGTGCTATACCCGCCGGCCATGGCCAAGGCACGTTCGAAGCGGGAGAAGAAGCCGGAGGTCCCGACGGTGGTGCGCAGGGCACCGGCGGACCGCAAACGGCTCCCCCCCGAGCTCGAGGAATTCGCCCGCAGCGACGAGAAACGCCTACCGCCACCCCGTCGACGCCCGCGTCTGCGCGATCCGCGTGCGGCGGCGCTGATCCCCGGCGTGGCCAACCGCGACGCGCGCCTCGTGTTCGACCAGCACCTGGAGCAAACCCGCGCCCTGTTGGCGGACGACGCGCTCAGCGCCCAGGCCGACGAGGCGCTGGCCGTGCTCTGGCTGGCCCGACTGTGGCGGGGACGCAGCCTGACCAGCTTCGACGCCGTGGGCGTGGAGTTTCTGGACCTGCCCGCGAGCGAAGCGCAAGCGCGCGCCGAGCGCGGGGCCGAGGCGATGGGCGTGGCGCTCGATCCGGTCTCGGACGAAGCCGCCGCCATCTGGGTGCGCTCGCTTGCGGCTCTGATCGATGCCGAGCTCTCCGCCAAGATCAGACCGGCGCCTGGCGGCCAGTCGTTGGTCTTCGAGCTGGAGGTCGACAGCGCGCCCCAGGCTCTGCTCGAGATGGGCCGACGCATGAACTCGTTGGTGGAAGATCGCCAAGCCGGTGCACGCACCTTCGGCAAGCCGGAGGGCGATGGCCACGGCCCGCGGGATGGCCACGGCCCGCGCGAAGGGCGAGAGCGCGCCGAGCCGAGCTACGGCGCACGCCGACCCGACCGCGGCCGTGACGGAGGCCAAGGCTCGGGGAACCGCGGCCGCTAGTCCCTGCGCCCGCTGGGTCCGGGTCGGCCATCGTCGGTGTCTGAAGGAGCGCTGCTGGCGCGAACGCGTCGCGCGCACACGTCGTCGGTGCCGCAAGGAACACGTCGGCACGCCGACCGGCGGCTCACCCGCGGCGGCGCTCGATGAACCTCGGATCGCGCCCTCGCATTGGAGGACGCTCCGAGGTTGCTCGACAGGCTGCTAGAGCTGGGAGAGCGCTTGACGGGCCGAGGCGTTGGTCGGGTCGAGCGCCAGAGCGCGCTGGTAGACCTGGCGGGCGCGGTTGCGATCGCCACCGGCGACGTAGGCGTTGCCGAGGGCGGTGTAGAAGGAGGCGCGTGTCGGGGAGAGCTGCACGGCTCGCTGGTAGGCCGCGACAGCGCCGCGCGCGTCGTGAGCCGCGAGCAGAGACGCGCCGAGACCCGCGAAGGAACCGGCGTGGCTGGGGTTCATGACCGTGGCGCGACGATAGGCGACGGCCGCCTCCGCGAAGCGACGCTGGCCATAGAGTTCGCGCGCTTGAGTGCGAATCTGCTCGAAGGCGCTGCCTCCAGAGTCCATCGAGCTAGCGGCCATGGAGGAAGCGTTGGAGCTCGCGTGATGACGACGAGAAGGCCGACGTCCTGCGTTGTCGTCCGCCTGGGCGGACGCCGTGTCCCCATTGGCGGCGGCGGCGGCTTCGGCGTCGGCACGGGCCTGCGCCTCGGCGTCTGCGGCGGCTTGAGCGTCTGCGGCGGCTTGAGCGTCTGCGGCGGCCTGGGCTTCCGCGGCGGCTTGCGCGTCCGCAGCCGCTTGCGCTTCGGCCGCGGCGGCCTCGGCGGCGGCCTGGTCCTGACCGGGCTGACTCGGGGCTTCACCCGTGATCGGAGGCTTGCCGGTATTGGCCGCAGCGGGGGGCGTCGGAGGCGCTGTGACCCGCACCGGAGGCGCGGCGGGCCGCGAGGGCATGGTGGGCGGCGCGCTCGCGACGGCCTCGGTCCCTTGGTTGCGACCGAAGATCAAGTAGGCGGTGCCCGCCAGCACCAGGCAGCCGAGCAGGAAGAGAACGCCAACACCGATGAGCACTCCGCTGCTGCGAGTCGGGGCGGGAGTCTGGGCCACGACGGGTGCCGCCGGCGTCGGCGACGGATCGCGCGCCACCGCCACGGCGGGCGTGGGCGAGGGGTCGGTGACGGCGGCGTAGGAGCCGACGACGGCCTCCATGCCGGCGAGCGAGGCGGGTGCGTCCCGCGCGATGGTCTCGGCGAGATCGTCGTAGTCGAGTCCGTCCGTGGGCGGCGCCGCCACGGGCGCGCTCGCGCCGGGCGGAGGGGGCGGCACGCTGGCGGGCGCCGGCAGTTTGTGCGTCATGCCATCGGCGCCGTCGTCTGCGGCAGCCACCGGAGCGGCCTGGGCCGGAGCGGCCTGCGCCGGAGCGGCGGCCTCTGGTGCGGGCTCGGGAGCGGCGGCGACAGGCTGGGCCGGCGGCACGGAGGCGCTCGGAGGAGCGGGCGGCTTGCTCGCGCTCGGGGGAGGCGGCGGCACGGAGGTGGGGTGCTTGGCCAGCACCTCCTCCTCGAGGATGTCCACGGCCGAGAGCTGCTGCGTCTTGTCCGGGTTGACCTTGGCCTCGGGAGGAGCGGCCTTGACCGGCTCGGCGGGCGGCTTGGGCGGCGACATGCTCGGCGGCCTGGGCGGCGACATGCTCGGCGGAGGCGGAGGCTTGCTGGCGGAAACCCCCATCGGGTGCTCACCCGAAGGTGGCTCGGGGGGACGGTTGCCCGTCACCGCGGGCATGCCCAGGATCGTCGCCTTGTGAGCGGGCACGCTGGACGCGAGGCCGGAGCGGAGCTGCTCGGGCACGAAGGGATCGAGGGCGCGCCTCACCTGCTGGGCCGAGAAGGGCCGGTCGCGAGGATCCTTCGCGAGCAAGGAGTTGAGGAGATCGCGCGCTCCCTGGGGCAGACTGGCGGGCGCCTCGGGCGCCGGCGAATCCGCGTGGGCGGCAAGAACAGCCGCGGCGCTGTCGCCCTCGAAGGGCGCCGAGCCGGTGACCATCTCGAAGAGCACGCAGCCGAGGGCGTAGAGATCGCTGCGAAAGCTGACGAGCTTGCCCTTGGCCTGCTCCGGCGAGACGTAGGCGGGCGTGCCCAGCACGTCGAAGACGGAGTCGGTCTCGATCTTCGCGGCCAGACCCGCGTCCAGGAGCGTGACGCTCTGCACGCCGCCCTCCCCCGCGCACAACACGATGTGCTCGGGCTTGAGGTCGCGATGGAGCAAGCCCGCGCGATGCAGCTCGTCGAGGGCGCGCGCGACCTGCGCGGTCACGGTCAAGGCGTCGGAAGCGGAGAGCGGTCCATCGGCCAGACGCGTGCGCAAAGTCTTGCCTTCGACCCATTCGCGGAAGAGCCAGAGACCTCCCTCGGCCTCACCCGTGACGATCGGCAGCGCGAGGTGCGGGTCGTCGAGGGTCGTCTGCTTCACCAGCTCGCGCTTGATGCGCTGCTTCTCCGAGGTCGTGCTCGAGGTGGAAGAAGAGATCAGCTTGAGCACGCCTTGGCGTCCGCCGCGCATGTCTTCGACACGAAAGAGCGCGCCTGTGGGGCTGGATGCGAGGGGCTGGAGCACCTTGAAGCGCTCTTCGATTTCGGCAGGGATCGATTCCATCTTGCTCTACCTTCCCGGATTGGACCGCGGGAGCACCGGAATATTTGGTATGGAACTAACGCGCAGGGGGCCGAAGACTAGGATCTCGCCGCCGAGGGGTCAACATGCGCGGGGGTCCGCGACGCGGACGATTCACCGTCACCCTTGGCGGACGACGACGGAACGTCGACGAGCCGTGCACGACGCAGGCCGAACTCCAGGCCGAGCGCCCCGATCACGAGGGCGTATTCCACCCAGAGCAGCAGCGGACGCTCGACCCACTGGCGCGACGCCAACCATGCATCCAGCGGCGCATAGGCGAGCAGGATGGTCGCCGACCACACCAGCCCCGCGAGCCCACCCGACGCGACCTCGAGCGGCAGGAGCCAGAGCAGGTACCAGGGGTGCACCTGGGGCGCGAGCAGCAGACCGGCCAGGAGCACGGCTCGAGCCGCGTGAAGCGGGGGCCAGCCGCGGCGTGTGAGCGCGAAGCCCAGGAACAGCACGAAGGCCACGATAATGGGACGGAGCACCAGGCCCGCGACGGTGCCCGCCAGAAAATCGCTGACGTCCGGCGTCTCCTTCTTCTCGCCGACCAGGGAGGCCCGAGGGTCGAGGAAGGTGCCCCGCAGAGCCTGAAGCGCAGGCCGCAGGACGGTCAGGTGCACGTGCCCAGGCGGCGCGTGTTGCGCCTCGCCCGCGGCCTCGAGGGCGCGCGTCAGGCCAGCGTCGAGCAGCGCGTAGGGGCCCGCGTTGCCCTGCCAGCGGCGCGCGTACTGGCCCAAGCCTCCCGTGACGCCAGAGCCGTGACCCGCGTTCAGCAGAGGCACGAGGGCGGCGACGCTGAGCAACGCAGCCAGCGCCGCGCCGCGACGGTGGCGCGCGCCGAAGAGCGGCAAGAGCACCACGCCCACGAGCTTCACGCCGCTCGCCAGGCCAGCGAAGAGACCCGCCCACAGGCCACGACGTCGACCCAGCGCGTACACGGAGGCCGCGAGCAGGAGCCCCACGAAGACGTCCACGTGACCAGCCAAGGCGGACTCCGCGAGCGCCAGCGGGTTCAGCGCGTACAGCCTCGCCGCGCGCAGGCGATCGCCGGGCGCGAGCTTGGCGACCAGCGCGGTGACGCCCAGGTGGGCCGCCAGAGCGGCGGCGGCGATCACGGCCTTGCCATGCCCCAGCGCGGCGGCGAGCAGGAAGAGGAACTGCGCGAGCGGTGGGTAGATGGTGGGGATGTCGCGGTGGTTCACGCGCGCCCAGGCTGTGTCGCGCAGCGAGGCCAGGGCGGAGTCATCCGGCGCGTAGCGATAGGGATCGACGCCCGAGAGCGCGACGTGGCCATCCCAGAGGTAGCGGAAGACGTCGTCGGAGAGCGTCGGCGGCGCGAAGACCAGAGGCAGCGCCGCGACCGACGCCAGCCCCAGCACGGCGCGCAGGGACAGAGGTCGCCCGACCTCGCCCAGGGCGAAGAAGCCGTAGGGCACGAAGGTCAGCGCCAGCGCGATGGCGACGCGCGAGGGCGACGAATCGGCGTAGGCCAGGGCAGCGACGGCCCAGATCGCGCCGACCACGAGCACGGGCGAGAGGCGAGCCAGCCAGGTCGACGCCGTCCGGCCGGGCGAGGGAGGTTCAGCGCTGAGGAGGCGAGGGGTCATCGTGGGCGGCTTCGGCTCGGATCGCCCGAGCGCGTGGCCGCCTCAGCGTAGAACTCCTCTCGAGAATTGCGAC
>JAACVI010000191.1 GCA_009992505.1 Myxococcales bacterium | reverse complement strand
ACACACACGGACCGTCGAAATTCCAGCAGTTTCAGCAAATCTCAACTACCCACATATTCGAGGGGATCCCTCAGCTCAGCGACGGATCCGAGGTGCTGTTGCACCTGCTCTTCGAGCACCAGAGCCAGGTCGAAGTCTTCATGGCGCTGCGCCTGCTCGAATACATGATGGATATCTGGCGCGCATTCCAGCGCGAGCACGGTGACACACGGCGGCTCCCGCCCATTCTACCCATTGTGCTCCACCACTCCGAGCGTGGTTGGACGACGACGACGCGCTTCGAGGAGTTGCTCGACTTGGGCCCCGAAGCGCGCGTCGATCTCGAGAATCTAGGACCACAAGCCACGGAGGAGTTCGTGACACTGGGAGAGAGATTGATCGAACAGGGCCGCCAGGAAGGTCTCCAGAAGGGTCTCCAGAAGGGTCTCCGGCGAGTAGTGCTCAAGCAGTTGGAATTGAAGTTCGGCCCCTTAGCGACGCCCAGCATGCGCAGGTCGAAGCGGCGGATGAGCCTGCTCTCGAGCGCATGAGCGAACGGGTGTTGAGCGCCAGCCAGCTCGCCGATGTGCTGGACCATTGATGTGAGAGGGTGGTGCCGAGCCCGACGCCATGCCGCGTTCCACCCGCCACGTGCACAGGCGCTCGGCCGTGCGGATGAAGTCCACATGCGACGAATCTCCTTCCTGACGGCGGTCGTTGTGCTCTCGGCTTGCTCGGGTGGCGGCGGAAGCGCCGAGTGGCGGCTTGTGTTCACCGACCTCGATCGGGTGGTGCTCAGCGCCTCCGGTCCCTCCACGGATGACCTGTGGATCGCCGGCGGTCGTCTTGGCAACGGCGTCGGCGCCCTCGCCATGCACTACGACGGAGTCAGCTGGCGCGAGCTCGATACCGGGACCGCCGAGACGTTCTGGTGGGTCTGGGCCGACGGCAGCGGGTCGGCCTTCTTCGTCGGCGAAGGCGGTGCGTTCGTGCACTGGCACGGCACCACCGCCACCCGCATCGACAGCGGCGTGACGTCAGTGCTCTTCGGCGTCTGGGGCACCTCCCCGAGCGACGTGTGGGCTGTGGGCGGCGATCCCTTCGCCGTGGACGAGCAGGACATCATCCTGCACTGGGATGGCAGCAGCATCACACGCGTGACGCTCGCCGCGCCTGCCGGAGCCGCGCTCTTCAAGGTCTCGGGTACCTCCTCGAGTGACGTGTGGACGGTGGGTCAGCACGGCGTGATCGTGCACTACGACGGCAGCGCATGGAGCCCCGTACCCAGCGGCACCATGGCCTCGCTGTTCACCGTCTATGCCGTCGCGCCGAACGACGCCCGGGCCGTGGGTGGACCACCCCGCCAGCTCTTGCATTGGGATGGAGCGAGCTGGAACGCCGAAGATCCCTTCGGCTATGGCAGTCAGCTCAACGGCGTGTCGGCAAACTCGCATGGAGACGTGCTGGTGGTTGGCGTGGGCGGCACGAAGTGGCTGCGCGAAGGCGGCACCTGGACGGACGACTCGGACTTCGAGCCCTTCGACGATTTCCATGGCGCCTGGCTCGACGAGAGCGGCGATGGCTTGGCCGTCGGCGGGAATTTCTTGGCGCCCGCGTCCCCGGGATCGCTCCGTGTCGGTTCGGTGGGCGCTCGCGGCCGCGCGGCGCTCTCGAGTCACCGCGAGTAAGGCCTCGTCCCAGGTCGGCAGCCGAGCTTCGCCAATTAGATGGCCGCGATGGCCCGCGTGAGCAGCGCTTCCACTTCCTCGACGATGGGCGCCATGCGCTCGTCGTCCACCACCGCGAACATGGCCTTGGGTGAGATGGCCGACACGCTGGTCCCGCCGCCGTCGCGCTCGCTGACGACCACGTTGCAGGGCAGCAAGAGGCCGATGCCCAGGTCCGCGCTTAGAGCCTTGTGGGCGAGGGGCGGGTTGCAGGCGCCAAGGATGGTGTAGCGGCGGAAGTCCACGTCGAGCTTCTTCTTCAGCGTGGCCTTCACGTCGATCTCCGTGAGCACGCCGAAGCCTTCCTCCTTCAAGGCCGCCGTCGTCTTGTCGATGGCGGTGTCGAAGTCGTAGTCGGTCTGCTTGTTGATGCCGTAGCTCGGGTTCATCGCGTCTAGCTCCTATCGGTCGAACACCGTCGGCCGTGGTCGAGTCTGGGTGGGCCGCAGCCCGTGTCAATCGGTCGCGCGGAGGCACGTAGCATTACGCGTCCGGCCCCGAAACGGGTATCGTGGGCCGATGACAGCCCTCTCGCGCCTCGCGCCTCCGTGCCTGCTCTCGCTCCTGCTCTTGGCTTCCGCCTGCGGTGGCGGCGGAGGCAGCGCCGGAAGCTGCACGATCCCGGCGGATTGCCCCACGGGTCAGACCTGTGTCGATGGCCTGTGTCACGGCACGGGCGACGCCGGCATGAATGACGCCACCGTCGGTGACGCCGCCCTGGACGCCTTCGTCTGTCCGCCCGCCCGTAGCTGCGACGGAATGTGCTGTGCGTCGGGCGAGAGCTGCGGAGGTGGCTCCTGCTGCCCGGCGGTCGAGCTCTGCGGTGGGCTGTGCTGCGGCGCGGATCAGCGCTGCGTGGCGGACTCCTGCGTGCTCGACTGCGCGGAAGGTCACGCGCCCTGTGGCTCGGGCGTCGACGCCGTCTGCTGTGGCATGGGCGACGTCTGCTACCTGGGGGCGTGCACCGTGCCCGGAGCCGCCTGCACCAGCACCCGCGACTGCGCGACAGGCGAGTATTGCGAGAGCAGCATCGGCGCGTGTTTGCCGCGCGCGACCGGAGGCGACGCCTGCGAGTACCGGCCCCCGGTGGGTCCGTTGGCTCTGGCCGTGGAGTGGGCCTGGTACGGCTCGACCGTCCTGCCTGCCTACAACCAGATCATGATGGCGCCCATGGTCGCCAACCTCGACGACGACAACGGCGACGGTCTGATCGACGAGCACGACATCCCGGACGTGGTCTTCCACACCTTCACCGGCAGCAACTACTGGAGTGACGGAATCCTGAGGGCCATCCGGGGCAGCGACGGCGTCGAGACCTGGCCCACCGCCGATCCGGGCTACCGAACGAGCCCCGGCGGTGAGCTCGCCATCGCCGACGTCGATCCCGCTTCGCCTGGCCCCGAGATCCTGGCCTGCTCACCTAGCGATCGCTTCGTCAGCCCGCGCCTGCCGGGTCACCTGATGGTCATCGCCCACGACGGCACCTTGCTGCGTGAGTTCGACACGGCGCCCAACGACGTGCCCTGTGGCTACGACGCGCCCGCCGTCGCAGACATGGACCACGACGGAGTGCCCGAGATCCTCGTGCGCTGGGTAGTCGCCCACGCGGACGGCACGGTCGTCAGCCGCATCCGCGACTCGCGCGATGCGTCCGGTCCCTACAACACCATGGCCGACGTCGACGGCGACGGCGCGCTCGAGGTGGTCGGTGGCGACGGCGTGTACGAGATGGACGGAACCCCGCTGTGGGAGCGCACGGTGGCCTCTCCCGGTCCGGGCGAGCTGCCCGCGAGCGCTCACGTAGCCGTGGCGGATCTGAACCTGGATGGCAGCCCCGAGATCGTCCTGGTCTCCGCCGGGGACCACAGCATCCGCGCCATCGAGGCGGCCACGGGCGCCGACTTCTGGGGGCCCGTGGACGTGAACCCGCCCGAGCTCGCGGCCGTGGTCGCCGCCAACGGCAACCCGAGCGGCGGCGGTCCGCCCACCATCGCCAACTTCGACGATGATTCCGAGCCCGAGATCGCCTTTGCTGGCGGCTTCGCCTACGTGGTCTTCGAGGGCGACGGCACGCGCAAGTGGTACTTCGAGACCCAGGATCGCTCTTCGCGATCGACGGGATCGAGCATCTTCGACTTCGAGGGCGATGGCCAAGCCGAGGTGCTCTACAACGACGAGCTCTTCTTCCGCGTCTTCCGCGGCAGCACGGGCGAGGTGCTGTACGAGCAGTGCAACACCTCGGGCACGCTCAAGGAGTTCCCCATCGTGGTCGACGTCGACAACGACGACCACGCCGAGATCATCTTGATGGAGAACAACTACGCCTTCGGCACCTGCACGGACGGCACGCCCTCGAGCACGGGCATCCACGTCCTGGGCAACCCGCTGAACCAATGGGTGCGTACCAGGCGCATCTGGAACCAGCACAGCTATCACGTCACGAACATCAACGAGGACGGCACCGTGCCCACGACGGAGGCGCCCAACTGGTCCACCGCCGGTCTCAACAACTTCCGCCAGAACGTGCAGCCCGACGGTCTCTTCGACGCGCCGGACCTGGTGTTGCGCGATCTCGTCGTGTCCACGCGCGGCTGCCCCGCCGAGCTGCGCCTCTCCGTGCGCGTGTTGAATCAGGGGCGCGCCAGCGCGCCGGCGGGCGTCCCGATCAGCGTGTACGAGACCAGCGCCGGACGCATGCAGGTCGGGCGGGCCGTGACCACGCGCGTGCTCTTGCCCGGGGAGAGCGAGCTCATCGAGTTCACGCCAGCCTTCCCCGTGCCGGCCGCTTCCGTGGGCACGACCTTCCACTTCGAGGCCATGCTCAACGATCCCGCGGACATGCCCCTCGACTCCTTCCACGAGTGCCGGGACGACAACGACGCCATCGGCCCCACGGAGGCGGGCTGCCCGCTGATCAGCTGAGCGGCAGGCCCGGCCGCGGGCTCGAGGACGCAGCGCCGTCCGGGACGCAAGTCGTGCTGGAGGCCTGCTTGCCGGCTTCGGGGGCCCGTGATACCGGGCCGACATGCGCATCACACCCATCTTCGTTTCGATCCTCCTCTGTCTCGGCCTGGGTCTCACCGCCTGCGGTTCGAGCGAGCCCACCACCACCACCACCGCCGACCAGGAGGCCTCCGTTGGCGGCGAGGCTCAGGAGCATCCCCAGCTTCCGCCCGATCTCGCGGCCTTCCACGACGCGCTCGCGCCCGTCTGGCACCACGATCCCGGCGAGGAGCGCGCTCACGACGCCTGCGACGCCGCTCAGACCTACATCCAGCTCTCGGCCAACGTGCAGAACGGTGAAGATCTTCGCACCGCGACGCGCCACCTCGCCGCCGTGTGCGGCAGCGCCGAGACGCCGGCCATCGAGGAGGCGCTCACGGCCGTCCACGAGGCATTCCACGCCGTGCTCGAAGCGCGCGATCCCGAGGGCTCGGCCACGGAGTCGCACGACGGCGACGCTCAGGCCGAGGACGCCAACCAGGCCGACGACGCGCAGGAAGCGCGTCTCTCCGACGAGACGACGCAGGGCAACTGAGCTGCGGGCGATCCTCTCGTGAGGATCAGCTCCGCCGCTCGCTCTGGACGCCGAGGTCGCGGCCTCAGCCCCAGCGGCGAGCTGGGTGACCACAAAACTCGGTAGGGCCCGACGCTCGTCGCGGGCCGCGGGCTGGTCGTCATGATGACGTCGAACGGCGCACCGGGTCGGGGCCGACCTCGACGCGCCATTCGAGGTCGGCGTCCTCGCTGCTTCAGAGCGAGAAGGTGTTGCCCGATGCGCCGGTGCTGCCGCCAGGGGCTGAGCCGAGGGCACCGCTGCCGCCGCTTCCGCCCGTGCCGCCGCCGCCCGTCGAGATCACGTTGGACGTGTTCATCACGGTCGAGCCCTGGCTGAAGATGCCGTAGCTCGGTCCGCCGGGTCCACCGCTGCCGCTGCCGGCGTTGCCACCAGGTCCGCCGGCCCCACTGCTACCGCCGCTGGCCGCGTCGTCCGCGCTGCTGCCGCCGCCGATTGCTGGCCCGCCGGAGCCGCCCGAGCCGCCGACTCCACCGGGTCCGCCGGGTCCACCGAAGCCGGTTCGGATCGTGCATTGCAAGACGGATAGGGTCGCGCTCTGGCCGAAGACGCCGAAGGAGCCGCCGCCGCCGCCACCGCCATGGCCGATGCTGCCGGGACAACCACCGCCGCCACCGCCGCCGCCGCCGCCACCGCGGTCCTTGTAGCAGAAGACACTGCTCACGCCGCCACCGCCGCCACCGCCGCCACCGCCGCCGCCGCCCGCGCCACCGGCCACGCCGTCGTTGCCGGTCGCCGGGACGAAGACGCCTGCCGCGACGCTGCCCGTGGTCGAACCGCCCGCCGAGGCGTTGAGGCCCGCGCTGCCGGCACCGCCCGAGAAGCCCGGCCCACCTGGGGTCGCGTCTTCGGTGCAGATGCCCGACACTGCGCCACCGTTGCCGGGCGTGCCTGCGTAGCCAGCTGCGGAGCCTGCTGTGCCGCCCAACCCGTCGGTGCCGTCGGCTGCATATCCGCCCGTGCCGCCCCTGCCACCCGGCGCGCCGCACATCGAGGTGCCTGCGGCGCCGGCGCCGCCGCCACCGCTGCAGCCACTGCAGCCATTGCCCCCGCGTGTGCCGACCGAGCCGGGTGCGCCGGTCGACCCGCTCGCACCCGCGCTGCCCGGTCCGCCGTTGCCGGCCGTGATGGTGTCGGCCCGGAGCGTGACGGTCGCGATGGAGTTCGTGACCCGCACACCGTAGGAGCTTCCTTGCGGCGTCGACGCCGAGGCCGAGGTGATGAAGAGCAGCTGCAGCTCGAGATCATCGTGCAGGTTATCGCCGATCACCGCCGTCGTGCCGCCCTGGATCTCCGAGTGGTTGTCGCGCGAGCGGCTCCAACCGTCGGCCGAGTCGTAGCCACCGTAGAGGCTGACGCCGTCGACCAGGGTGACGGTCTCGGCATAGCTGCCCATGGCGACGTAGACCTCTTTGCGCGTGCGCGCGTTGGCCAGCTCGATGCCGTGGCTGATGGTCGCGACCGGCGTGGCCATGGAGCCGTCGGCCGTGTCGTTGCCCAGAGGTGGCGGCGCGACGAAGATGCCCACCGCGATGTCGCCGTCGATGCCGTCGCAGTTGGCGTCTACGAAGCCCATCTCGGGGAAGTCGTCCATCGTCCCGAGGGCGCACTCGCAGCCGTTGCTGTCGTCGGAGTCCGCGTCGGCGAAGCCCGTGGTGCAGGCGAGGCCGCACGCGCCGGTCACGCACGCGGGCGCCATGTGCACCTGCGCGGGTGCGGGATCGGCGCACACGACGCAGTCGTTCTCGCCCGTGGGTCCGCAATGCAGTGCGTCGTTCATGAAGTCCGCGGGCGTGTGCGCG
>JAACVI010000190.1 GCA_009992505.1 Myxococcales bacterium | reverse complement strand
GGCTCACGACGGGGTCGACGTGGGTGCCGTCCTGGCTGACCTCGACCGGGCCGGTGGTGCCGTCGGGGAGGATGGTCAGGCTCAACATGACGCGCAGAGCGAAGGTGGGGTCGCGGACGAGTTCGTGCTGGAAGCAGTCCTGGAAGCTCGTGGTCAAGTCGAGCATCACGAGGGCGATCGAGTGGGAGGTGCGTGGCCCCGCGCCGCTGACGACGCCGGTGACCTCCACGACGCCGTGATCGACGTCGTCGGGTCGGGGCTCGAGTTGGGGCGCGGCGTCGGCCGCGAGCACGGCGCGCAGGGGCCCACGATTCCAGCGGTTGGCGGCCTCGAAGGTCGCCGTGGCGTTGGCGTCGGGCCGGACATGCAGCCACGCGAGCTCGCACGGCTCGCGCGAGGAGTCGCCCACATAGGTGGTGTCACTGCCATAGGGTGCGCGTCCGCCCCCGGGGCCGACGGCGTCCAGGAACACGCCATCGTGATCGCTGTCGAGCCTGCGCGACTGCGCCAGGAAGCAACGCTTCACCGAGTCGCTCGAGAGCGCCACCGCGACCTCGGTGTAGGGGACGGAGAGCACACTCGCCAGGATCGGATAGCGTGCGCGCAGGACGGCCTGACCCTCGAGCTCGTCCCCTCCGCGTCTGGGCGCACCCAGCAGCACCACGGAGTTCATGCCCGCCGCACCGGCCGCGCGCGCGAAGGCCGCGAGCATGGGCCCGCTGACCTGGGATCCCAGCGCCACACGCACGGCGTCGTAGGGAACCGCGCCGCAGTCGGAGTCGGAGTCGCCACGCTGCGCGCCGGTGGGGAAGCGAGCGTCGACCAGCCCAGCGAGGGGCACGGCCATGGACTCGGAGTCCGCAGCGCCCAAGGACTCGAATTCCGAGCCGTGCAGACCGTCGGCGGCGAGATAGAAGTCGGGGGCGTCGGGCGTCGCCGCGGCGCCCTCGACGGAGACGAGGGGCGTGGGCGGGGGCGCGGAGGCTCGCACGAGCCAGGAGCGGAGCTGAGGAGAGACGGGCGCCGGCATCCACGCGAAGCCGAACACGCCGAGCGCCAGCAGCGACAGCGCCACGCCACCGGCGATGCGACCGCGGGAGGGAGGAACGCGCATCGCCGCGTAGCCCACGAGCGAGAGCCCGAGCAGCAGGGAGCCGAACGCTCCGAAGGTGGCGAAGCGAACCACGCTGCCCGCCTCGGAGGCGCCCGCCGCCGCCAGCGCGATCTTGTCCCCGGGCCCAACCGAGGCGATGGCGGCGAAGGTCATCTGCATGGCGTGTTGAGACAAGCTCGTGCCCATGGCGACCAGGGAGAGCGCGAAGAAGACGGGCACGCTGGCCGAGAGCGAAGCCGCGCGCGCCGACGTGTCGCCGCGGCCGACGCCCGCACCCGCGAGAGCGAGGCCGACGAACGCACCCAGCGCCGGCAGCACGGCCAGCCAGGCGGCCCGCCCCTGCGTCAGCGCGATCATCACGCCCGCCGCCAGAGGCACGAGCGCCAACATTCCGAAGAGCGCGCCCGCAGAGCGTCGTTCTGGGGCGCGTTGCGCCAGGGCCGCGAGACCCGCCCCGACCCCCGCGGCTGCGAAGAGGGCCGCCGAGAGCAGGGGCCCATAGCTCTCGACGATCATGGCCTCCGCCGTGCCCTGCGCCAGGAGCGAGGCTCGCGACGCCGCATCCGCATCGGCGAGCGCCCGCATCACCTGATTCTGCGCGTAGTTGGCCATGGCGAGACCGGCGAGCCAGGGCATGAGCCCGGCGGCCACGAGCGTCGCGCTGGGCACGCGTCGACCGCGCGCCATCAAGAAGAGCAGCACGCTCGAGAGCGCGATGGCGACGAAGGCGTTCACGTTGACGACGTGAACGCCGAACCCCGCCTCCTGCACGCCGCCCATGGCGCGCTCCACGCCGGCCAGGACCAGCAGCAGCAGGCAGACGATGAACACGAAGAGGCTGGGCAGGACCACCGCCAACCAAGCCCACCGCGACCGCGTCTCGACCTCGCCCTGCTTCGTCATCACCACGCTCCCTGACCAAGACCCCGGTGCGCAGTTCTATCACATGGACGAATGCCTGGGCGACAGAGGCCCTCGAGACTGCTAGGGGGGGCGCGATGGATGACCCGCTCCAAACACGCGTCCGAGGCCTTCTAGGATTGCGGCGGGACCTGTTGTGCGTGCTCGCGCTCTCGGGTCGGGAGCTGACACGCGCCGAATGGGCGCAATATGCCGCGCGCTGCCGGGTGCGCGTGGATCCGCGACGCCACATGAACGCCGCCAGCCTGCGCCCCGAGATCGCGCCCTGCGTGGAAGCGGGCCTGCTGGTCGAGACGACCTACCCCGGAGACCGGGCGGTCTACCGGGTCGAACCGGAGGTCGCCTTCACGCTCCTGCGGGACGCGGACGCGCGCTATCACCTGGACGAGCTCGTGGAGGGGGTGCGCCAACAGGTGCGCGCTTCGCGCAGCTTCACCTTCGGCACCGAGGGCCGGCTGACGGAGATCGGCCTGGAGCTGCTGGTCGCCTTCAGCCGACGCGACGCCGAGACGAGCCGTCGGCTCACGCACGAGGTGTCCGCACAGAACTTCTCGTTGGAGTCGAGCCCAGGACGCTGGCTCTCGACCTGGCTCGGTCTGCGGCCCGAGCCCGAGCTGCTGGCGAGGGTTCATCCCGAGGCGCGCGGCAGCTACCTCGGCTACGCGCTGGGCCTGGCGGTGAGCTCCCTGGTGGATGTGGGCCCGAGCGTGATCGAGGCCGCGATCGCCGCGACCGGCGCGGAGCTCCACCTGCACGCCGCGCGCTACCTGTGCATGCGCGGCAGCTTCGACGAGGCCCGCGCCGTGAAGGGCCTGCCCAAGGGAGGCGAGGCCTTGATCGAGCTCTCCGCCTGCGTCTGGGACGGAGACTATGAGGGCGCGCGCGACGCCGCGGAGCAGGCGCTGAAGAGCGTGAAGCGCCGCAAGCACAAGCAGCTCACGGGCACGGAGGGCGTGCTGCTCCAGTTCGCACGCGTGGCCGGGACGGACTCCACGGGTCCGGATTGGGAGGGCATCAAGCGCGACAGCCAGGCCGCCCACGCGGCCAAGGTGATGCACGAGGACGCCTACGTGCCGCTGATAGAGCTGTACAACACGGCGAGCAGCGGCCGGATGCCCGAGCTGCCGCCCTGGCACCTGCGCGACTTCGACTGGGTGTGCTTGCTCAGCTACAGCCTGTGTCGGCACTGGCTCGGACTCAGCGACCGACGCAGCGAGCTGCTCGAGACGCTGAAGCCCAAGCTCGAGCGAGCGCGCCTAGGTGGCTACGCGCCGATCGCGCGCGAGCTCGGCGCGCTGGTCGCCGACCTCGAGGGAGACGTCGCCGGCGCGGCCGCGTCCGGCGCCAAGCTCTTCCACGCCTACGAACCGAAGGCGCCCTGGGAGGTCGCGCTCGAGACGCTCGAGGCGTTGACGCGCGAGACGCCGAGCAGCCCCGAGGACCGACACGCGGAGTTGGCGAAGCAAGAGCTCGTCTTCCGCGTGTACACGGTCTCGGAGGCGGCCTACCCGATGGTGGAGGCGCGTCTCAGGCGCAGGCGTGGGCAGAAGGGCAAGGTCGCGTCGCCCGCGCGCTTGCTCGAAGGCGAAGGCCCCGAACTGACCGAGGCCGATCGCCTGGCCCTGGCGCGCATGGCTCGCAAGCAACCGATCAAGCGCGAGCCGACGGGCGCGCGACACGAGCCCGCGTCCAGCCCGATCGTGCCGCTGGTCGATCACCCGCGCGTGGTCAACGAACATGGCGCGCCGCTGGTGGTGAAGCAGAAGGAGCCCGAGCTGCGTTCACGCCCCGAAGGCGACGACGTCGTGATCGAGCTCTACCCGCCGGAGCTCGCCTGGAGCGCCATCGGCTACGAGTGGAAGAGCGCGCAGGAGCTGTGGGTCTACGAGCGAACGCCGGAGCTGGCGCGGGTCGCCTCCGCCCTGCCCGAAGGCAGCCTGCGCGTGCCGGGCGGCGAGACCAAGCGCCTGAGCCACGTGGTGCAGCAGCTCGGGAGCCGCGTGCGGCTCGGGATCCAGAGCGACTCGCTCGAAGTGGGCGAGGTGGTCGACGCCGACCCGCAGCTGGCGGTGGAGCTGGACTGGAACGGGACGACGCTCGAGCTGTCGCTGGTGGTCTTCCCCCTGGGCATCAGCGGTGGCGCGGCGCGACCGGGCCAGGGTGGCGAGTCCTTCGTCGGACCGGTCGACGGCCAACTCAAGCGCTGTGTGCGCGACCTGGTGGCCGAAGCGAAGAACCTGGAGGCGCTCGAAGAGGCGTGCCCGAGCCTGCGTCACCTGCCGCGCGCGGGTACGGCGCGACGCGCCGAGAGCGTGGAGTCGGCGCTCGATTGCCTGAGTGAGCTGCACGCGCGCACTCCATCGCTCCGTCTGCTCTGGCCCAAGGAGCATCGGCTCGCGCCGCCCAAGGTGGCCGACCTGGGCTCGCTGAGGACGCGCGTGGGCGAGGCGCACGGCTGGCTCGAGATCGATCCGCGACTCGTGGTCGACGAGGACACGGTGCTCACGCTGCGCGATCTCCTGGGTCGACGTCGTGGCCGCTACATCGAGTTCGGTGAAGAGCACTACGTGCGCCTGACGGAGGATCTGGCGCGACGCCTCGACGCCCTCGAAACGCTCGGGACGGCCAAGGGCGACATGCTCCAGGCCAGCACCGCGAGTCTGCCGCGCGTGCAGGAGTTGCTCGAGGACGTCGACGAGGTGGTCTACGACACGGGCGTGCTCGAGAAGCTCGCGCGCCTGCGCGACGCCGAGGCCTCGATCCCGGCGCTGCCCAGGAACTTGGACGCGACGCTGCGCGACTACCAGCTCGACGGCTTCCACTTCCTGGCGCGCCTCGCCGACGCGGGCATGGGCGCCTGCCTCGCGGACGACATGGGTCTGGGCAAGACCGTGCAAGCGCTCGCGCTCCTGCTGCAACGCGCGAAGCTCGGGCCGGCCTTGATCGTCGCGCCCACCACGGTGGTGCGGAACTGGGAGACCGAGGCGCGTCGCTTCGCGCCCACGCTGCGCTGCGTGGATCTGCGCGACGGAGACCGCGCGCGCATCCTGTCCGAGCTGGGCCCGCGTGATCTGCTGCTCATCAGCTACGGTCTGTTGGTGACCGAGGCCGAGCGCCTGGCCGAGATGCCCTTCGCCACCGTGGTCTTCGACGAAGCGCACGCGCTGAAGAACGCGCGCACTCAGCGGGCCAAGGCCGCCCACGAGTTGAACGCCGAGCTGCGCATCGCGCTCACGGGCACGCCGATCGAGAACCACCTGGGCGAGCTCTGGAGCGTGATGGAGGCGACGCTGCCCGGTCTGCTCGGCAGCCAGAAGCACTTCGATTCGCGCTTCGCCCAACCGATCGAGGCCGGCGATCGCGAGCGCGGTCATCAGCTGCGTGCGCTGCTGCGTCCCTTCATCCTGCGGCGCACCAAGGCGCAGGTGCTCGACGAGCTGCCCGAGCGCACCGAGATCACCCTGATGGTGGAGCCCACGGAGCCCGAGCGCGCGTTCTACGAGGCGCTGCGGCGAAACGCGCTGGAGGCGTTCTCGGCCAAGGGTCCCAAGAGTCAGAAGCGCATGCGCGTCTTCGCCGAGATCATGCGCCTGAGGCGGGCGGCTGTGGATCCGCGCTTGGTGGACCCGGAGCTCGGTCCGCCCGGCGCCAAGCTCGACGCTCTGCTCGAGCGCCTCGAGGCGCTGAAGGAGGAAGGTCACCGCGCGCTGGTCTTCAGCCAGTTCCTGGGCAGCCTGGCCATGACACGCGACCGGCTCGACGAGGCCGGCATCGCCTACCTCAGCCTCGACGGCTCCACCTCCACGCCCGAGCGCGCCCGACGCATCGAGGCCTTCCAGGATGGCGAGGCGGACGTCTTCTTGATGAGCCTGAAGGCGGGCGGCGTGGGCGTGAACCTCACGGGCGCCGACTACGTGATGCACCTCGACCCCTGGTGGAACCCCGCGGTGGAGGAGCAGGCCACGGGCCGGGCCCACCGCATCGGGCAGCGCCGACCGGTCACGGTCTACCGCTTCGTGACCGAGGGCAGCATCGAGCAGCGGATCCTCTCCATGCACCAGAAGAAGCGCGCCCTCGCGGACGACCTCCTGAGCGGCCTCGACCAGAGCCAGCGCCTGGATCTGGACGAGCTGAGGGCGCTCCTGATCGAGTGAGATTGCGTTCGGGTCCCGCTCGCGAGGACCGTGATGGGGCCTTCAGGCACCACGGTGGAGGGGCGCCGGGGAATGCAAACCCCACGAGAAGCGCCGGATCTGGCGTCCGAAGCTGGCACACAACCTGCTGTATCCGCGGCCATGCTCAGGTCCGTCCCACGCAGTCCGGCCTGGACGGGCTTGCTCGCCGATGGTGTTTTCCCACATACTGAAGTCCGCTGTGGCAAACATGCGAAACATGGGCGCCGGAACGCAGGCCGGTTGGCCCCGGATAGGACAGCTAGCGCCGGGCGGGACCCGAGTAGGCGAAACGTGATGAAGAGTGAGCGCGCATGAACAGTGACCCGGCGATGCCCCTTTTGACGATCGTCGCCTACGCGGTGGCGGCGATCATCACGTTGATAGCGGCTGTCACGGACACTCGCTCGCAGCGCATCCCGAACTGGCTGACGTTCCCGGTGCTCCTCCTCGCGCCCGTGGTCCACACCGTCTTCGCCTCCTGGACCGGGCTGATGAACTCGCTGCTCGGAATCTTGGTCTGCGGGCTGCTCCCCTACCTGGCGTTCCGCCAAGGCGGCATGGCGGGCGGCGACGTCAAACTCTTCGCGGCCATCGGCGCCGTCATGGGCGCCGCGCTGGGCATCCAGGTCGAATTCTACGCCGTGATCGCTGCGGGCATCCTGGCCCTCGGGCAGCTCGCCCTGCGCGGCAAGCTGCTGCAGACGCTCGGAAACACCTTCTACGTCGCGTTGAATCCCGTCTTGCCGCCCAAGTGGCGACGCCGGATCGCACGCGAGAGCATGACGCGCATCCGTCTGGGTGCTCCCATCTTCGTCGGCACGGTGGTGGCCATCCTGCTGGGCATGCCGCGGAGCGTGTGGGGGCTATCATGACGCTTCGGACACTATCATGACAGAGACCGTTGAAT
>JAACVI010000189.1 GCA_009992505.1 Myxococcales bacterium | reverse complement strand
GATGGGCGGCGCTCCGCCGGTGGCGAGCGCGACGGCCGTGATGTGCGCCGTGTGCTCGACGACTTCGAGGCGGCTGAGCGCCATGGCCACGTCGTCGCCCAGGGTGACGGTGCCGTGACGCTCGAGGATGAAGGCGTTGAAGCGCAGGGCGTAGGGCAGGACGGCCGCCGCCACGTCCGCCGTGGTCGGGCTCGCGTAGGGCACGGTGGGGATCCCGCCCAGGCCCAGGATGGCCTCGGGCACGACCGGCTCGGCCATGGACTGGCCGCTCACCGTCAGGCCCACGGCGTGGGGAGAGTGGGCGTGCACGATGGCGCCGACGTCCGCGCGCGCGCGGTAGATGCCCAGGTGCATCTTGATCTCGCTCGAGGGGCGCTTTTCGTCGATCGACAGGCCGTCCGCGAGCCGCAGCTTCACGATGGCGTCGCTCGAGAGCTCGCCCTTGTGCACGCCCGTGGGGGTGCAGAGCAGGTAGCGGCGACCGAGGCGCGCGGAGACGTTTCCGTCCGCGGGGGCGTTGTGCCCACGTTCGTAGAGCACGCGGGCCGCATGGCAGATATCGGCGCGCAGGCGATGCTCGGAAACCACTCGGCTTTCTATGCGCCGCGCGCGCTCCCTGGCAAGGGCCGCGATGGACCGCAGCGCCATCCAAGGTGGTTGTCGACGGGTCAGTCTGCGCGTAGCGTGGAGTCGGTTTGAGTCAGCAACGCTTCATCCGCTGCACACATTGCGGCATGCCGCACGAGGCGACGGCAACGCAATGCCCCGTCACGCACCTGCCCATCGAGGCGAAGGTGCCGCGGCGAGCGTCCGTCCCGCCACCGATGATCGGCTTCCAGCGTGAGGCCCCGGAGATGCCGGACGCGCCCCCGCCCAACGAGGAGACCTCGCCCCCCGTCGCGCGCTTCATGAACCGCCTGATCGAGGGCAAGTACCGGATCGAGAAGCTGATCGGGAAAGGCGGCATGGGCGCCGTGTACCAGGCCGAGCACGTGAAGCTCGGCAAGCCGGTCGCCATCAAGGTGCTGCTCGCGGGGCACGGCTCCGGCAGCGCCGCGGCCCGTCGCTTCGCGCGTGAAGCCCGCGCCGCCGGTTCCATCGGTCACCCCAACATCGTACAGGTCTTCGATGTCGGCACGCTCGAGGACGGCGCGCCCTTCCTGGTGATGGAGCTCTTGCGCGGCGAGACACTCCACGATCGCCTCCAGCTCTCGGGCGCCATCCCCACCGAGCTGGCGATCCAGATCATGGAGCAGATCCTCTCGGCGCTGCACGCCGCGCACGAGTGCGGGATCATCCACCGCGATCTCAAGCCCGACAACGTCTTCCTCACCGAGGAACGCGGCGAGCTGATGGCCAAGCTGCTGGACTTCGGTGTGTCGAAGAACCTCGTGGACGACAACACCATGTCGTTGACGCGCACCGGCGCCGTGGTGGGAACGCCCTACTACCTCGCGCCGGAGCAGGCGCGCGGCGACCGCATGATGGACCGCCGCGTGGACATCTGGGCCGCGGGCGTGGTGATGTACGAGTCGCTCACGGGCATGCTCCCGTTCAACGCCGACAACTACAACGCGCTGCTGTTGAAGATCCTGCAGCAGCGGCCCGTGCCCCCCTCGCGCATCCGCCCGACGCTGCCGCCCGCGCTCGAGGCCGTGATCATGACGGCCATGGCGCACGACGCCGACGAACGCTACGCCACGGCGGAGGAGATGCTCGAGGCCCTCGCGAGCGCGAAGCTGTCTCAGGCGCAGCTCGAGCAAAACCCGACGGCGGAGCACCCCAGCATCGAGATCGATCTGGGCGAGCAGATCGGGGAACGCACCATGTCGGAGCTGCACGTCTCGCAGATCCTGCGCCCGGGACCGGAAGACCCGACGGAGATCAGCGACTCCTTCGTGCACGCGGACATCCGGTTCAAAGAGTCGGACGAATCCAGCTGAATCGCTGAAGCAAGCATGCGCAAGAACGACCCCGACGTATTCGCCGTACGCCTGACGCCGAGCCTTCGAGTGCGCGCCGCCGAGGTGGTGGAGCTGCTCTCCCAGTTTGTGACGGCGGAGCGACTCGCGCGCATTCGAAGCGTCGCGGCTCGTCGCAACTACAACGTCGTGCCTGTGCTCGAGCACCTGACGGATCCGTTCAACACGTCGGCGATCCTGCGCTCCGCGGAGGCCTTCGGGGTGCAGCGGGTCGAGGTGATCCCGGAGCGCGAGGACTTCTTGGTAGCGCCGGTCAGTCGGGGCGCCCATCGCTGGCTCGAGCTACGCCGCCACGACGACGGCGAGAGCTGCGCCCGCGCCTTGCACGACGAGGGCTACGAGATCTTCGTGGCGACCATGGAGGGCGAGCTCGGTCCGCACGATCTGGCGGCGCACGAGAAGGTCGCGGTGGTCTTCGGCAACGAGCACGCGGGCGTCAGCTCGGCGCTGCGCGAGGCCGCCGACGGAACCTACGCCGTGCCCATGGCGGGCTTCGTCGAGAGCCTGAACGTGTCGGTCGCGGCCGCCGTCACCCTGTTCGAGGCGACGCGTGGACGCGAAGGCAAGCTCACGCCCGAGGCGTACACGCGCGTGGTGGCCCATCTCTTGATGGCGACCGTGACCGAGTCGGACCGCATCGTGGAAGAATCGCTCCTGGGCGGCGCGCCCGAGAAGAGCGCGGGGAATCCAGCCCACCCGACGAAAGGTTGACTAGAGCGTGAGGCCGGTTTTCTGCAGGGATGAGCTCGCGTCGAGAGTGGTTCGAACTCTGTTCCGAACGCTCGAAGACAGGGCTCATCCCCTGTCGAGAGCGGGCGGGGCAGGGAGCGGGCCGCTCCCGGCGCACGATCGCCTTGCAGACAACCGGATCCACGCTCTGGGGTCGGGGGCCCGTGTGGCATGAGCACGATGAAGCGAGCGAGCAAGAAGCCAGAGCGCGGCGGACCTCCCCCGAGGCGTAGCGCGAACCCGCGCGGCAAGGCGCCGGCGCCCACCAAGCGCCATTGGGCGCTGCGCTGGCTCCGCAGTCTGGTGATGCTCAGCCTGGTCGGCGCCATCGTGGGCATGGCCACCGTCGCGGGCGCGCTCTGGTACTACGGACGCGATCTTCCCTCCATCGACGGCCTGCGCCACTTCGATCCACCGCAGACGACGCGCGTGGTGGATCGACACGGCGCGCTGCTGGGCGAGATCTTCACCGAGCGGCGCACGGTCGTGCCCATGGAGCGCATCCCGCGCGTGATGGTGCTCTCCGTGCTGGCCGCCGAAGACGCGGACTTCTACCGGCACGCGGGCCTCGACTACCCGGGCATCCTACGCGCCGTCGTGCTCGATGTGTTCACGAGCCGGCGCGCCCAGGGCGCGAGCACGATCACCCAGCAGGTGGTGAAGCTGCTGCTGCTCAGCCCGGAGCGCACGCTCTCGCGCAAGGTGCGGGAGTTGATCCTCGCGCGACGACTCGAGAACCAGCTGAGCAAGGACGAGATCCTCCACCTCTACCTGAACAGCATCAACTTCGGACGCGGTCGCTACGGCGTGCAGGAGGCGGCGCACTACTACTTCGGCAAGGACGTGGATCGGCTCACCCTGGCCGAGGCGAGCCTGATCGCGGGCGTGCCCCAGTCGCCGGCGCGGCTCTCGCCCCGAAGTCACCCCGAGGCGGCGCGGCGCAGGCAGCGCTTCGTGCTCGCGCAGCTGGAATCCAAGCGCGCGGAGTACTGGCCCGATCTCAGCCTGGAAGAGATCCAGGCGGCGCGGGACACGGAGGTCACGCTGGCCCCGGCGTCCGACGCGGACCAGATCGCGCCCGAGGTGCTGGCGATCGCGCGTCAGGCGTTGCGCGACGCCGTGGGCGACGAGGCCTATGGGCGCGGCGGCTACACCGTGCACACGACGATCGACGCGCAGCTCGAGGGCGCGGCCCGCAGCGCCCTGCGCGCTGGCCTTGAGGGCGTCGACGAGCGCCACCACCTGCGAGCGCCCTTCGCCCGCCCAACCGGCCGCCGTCGCCCACGTCCCTTGCCCGCGGTGGACGAGCTACGCGTCGGCGGAAACTACGTCGGCGAGGTCACGGGCGCGGACGACGCCGACGCCGCGCTCCTGCTCTCGGTCGGGGGTCATCCGGTGCGCGTCGACCTGCGCTCGGCGGGCCGTTACGACCCCGAGAGCCACACGGCCAGCACCTTCGCGGAGCAAGGCGCGCGCATGCACGTCTCGATCCTCGAGCTCGGCGAAGGCGACGAACCCGCGGACGCTCGCCTCGAGGCCGGGCCCGAAGGCGCGGTCCTCCTGATCGATCCGCGCAGCCGCGAGATCCTGGCGTTGGTCGGCGGCTACCAGACGGAGCCGGGCTTCGACCGCGCGACGCGCGCGCTGCGCCAGCCGGGCAGCACGTTCAAGCCCTTGGTCTACGGGCAGGGCATCCGCACGCATCGCTTCACGCCTGCCTCGATCGTGGTGGACGCGCCCGCGGTGTACGACCAATGGCGGCCCGACAACTACGAGACCTGGCGCTTCGAGGGTGAGATTCGCCTGCGCGAGGCGCTGGCGCGCTCGATCAACCTGGTCGCCGTGCGCGTGATGGACGAGGTGGGCCCGGAGTCGGTCGTGAACTTCGCCCGCGAGCTCGGGATCCAGAGCGCGCTCGATCCTTCGCTCTCCTTGGCGCTGGGCGCGAGCGAGGTGAAGCCCCTCGAGCTGGTCAACGCCTACGCGACCTTCGCCGCCGGTGGGCGCTATCAAGACACGTTGCTCGTCTCGCGCATCGAGGACGGGTCGGGACACGACGTGGCTCTGCCCGAGCGAGCGCCGCCTCGGGACGTGCTCTCTCCAGCCGAGGCCTACCTCATCACCAGCATGCTCGAGAGCGTGGTCGACCACGGCACCGCGCGGCGTGCGCGCAGGCTGGGGCGCCCGGCGGCGGGCAAGACCGGCACGAGCAACGAGGCCCGCGACGCCTGGTTCGTCGGCTTCACCCCCACGCTCGTGGCGGGCGTGTGGGTCGGCTACGACGATCACCGACCTCTGGGCCGACGGGAGAGCGGTGGCACGACGGCGCTGCCGGTGTGGATCGAGCTGATGCGCGCCGCGACGGAGGGCGCGCCACACGTCGACTTCCCCGAACCGCCGGGCGTGGTCCACGCGCGCATCGATCCCGCGTCAGGGCAGCTCGCCTGGGACGGACAGACCAACGCCATGGACGAGGTCTTCCTCGAGGGCACGGTGCCCACCGAGGTCGCCTCTCCGCCCGATGACACCGACCCCAACGCGTTCCTGATGGAGCAACTCGGGGAGACCGACGCGCCCGAAGCAGGCGCGGCCAGGCAGGGCGCCTCGCCATGACGCGGAGGGCGAGGAGCGTCCTCCTGGCGCTGACCTGCGTGCTCGCTCTGGGCCTGCTCTCGGCCCGAGTGGCCAACGTGAACGCGCAGACGGACGCCGGGGTCACGGACGCGCCCGCGCCGCGACCGCTACGCCACGCGCAGATCCACGCGCGCAGCTTCACGCTCTCGGGACACGACTACCTGGCAGCCGAAGGCGGAGACCTCGACGCCGACGGACGCGACGAGGTCCTGCTCGTGCGCGCGGGCGCCGTGGGTGTCGTGCGCGTTCCTCTACACGGAGCGAGCCTGGAAGAGGTCGCGAGCCTGGCGTTGCCCGTCGTCACGGCTCCGCTCTTCGGCCGACGCGTGTTCGCGACGGCGCGGGTGCGCGAACGCGTGGCGCGCGTCCGCATCAGCGAGCGAGCGACGGAGTTCGAGCTGAGCTTGCACGATGGGGCGATCGCGCTGCGCGAGGAGCCTCCGCCTTGTGGCCCCCACAGCTACCCGCTCGGAGACGTGTGCGGCGTGCGCGTCGAGGGCCGCGACTACTTCGCCTCCGAGCTGCTCCCGCTGCCGGGTCGGGCACAGCCTCGCGCCGCGAGCTCCTCCTTCTACAGCCGCAGGGCACGCAGCTTCCCCCGCGACGACGGAGCGCCGACCGAGGTCGAGGCGGTGGTGAGTCCGAGCGGTCGACTCTCGGTGAGCGTGGGCGACCGCGCTGCGAGTCTGCTCGGCGTGGGCGCCGCCCTGGCACTTGGGGATCTCGAAGGGGACCATGAGCCAGAGCTGCTCACGAGCGAGGACGTGGGTCCCGACGGTGACGAACGCCTGCTGCTCTTCCGCCTGCGCTTGCGCGACGGACGCCTCACGCGCCTCTACCGCTCGGCGCCGCTCACGGGACGCGTCCTGGTCGCTGGCTCGGGCGACCTCGACGGAGATGGCGACGACGAGCTGTTCGCGATCGAGGAGTTCGAGGACGACAGCTCGGCGCGCCTCTGGGTGCTGCCATGAGCGCGCGCAGGGCCGCCGTGGGCGCCGCCGTGACGTCGATCCTCGCCTTCGCGCTGACGACGCCGGCGTGGGGCGCGCTTCCTCCCGCCTTCGGTGGGTCGCTCTCCTTGCCCGCCCAGGCCACGCCCGAGCATCCCGATCCACGGCAGGTCACGACGCCGCTCGAAGCCTCCGTGGTCGACGCCGTCTTCGACACGCTCTACGCCTCGGACGCGCGCGGCCACGTCACGCCGATGCTGGCCGCGGGCATGCCCGTTCGCGAGGGCGAGCTCTTTCGCATCCCGTTGCGCGAGGACGTGCTGCGCCAGGACGGTGAGCGGCTGCGCGCCACGGATGTGGTCGCCTCGCTGAACCGCGCGCTCGGCAATCCACGCTCCGCCTGGCTCCTCGCCCCCATCGCGCGACGGGACGCAGGCCTGGCCATCGACACGCCCGACGAGCACACCCTGGCCATCCGGCTGCGCGACCCGGACGCCGATCTGGTGCACCTGCTCGCCTGTCGACCGCTGGCGGTCACGGTCGGACGACGCGGACTGCTCGGCACCGGCCCCTATCGACCGCGCATGCGCGACGGCGAGCTCGCCCTCGGCGCCTTCCCGGCCGCGCTGCGCGGCGAGCCCTATCTGCGCCAGCTTCACCTAGTCGCGCCCACGCCGCGAAACACCGAGGCACGCGATCTCGCCCTGGGCCGCCTCGACGCCTCCTGGGTGGGCAGCGAACTCTACGGGCTCGCGCAGCGCACGCGCAGCGCCTTGGGTCGCTCGTCGCCCGTGCTGTTGATCCGCAATCGCGCGGCCGGGCCACTGGCGCGCGACGACGCCTGGGGAAAG
>JAACVI010000510.1 GCA_009992505.1 Myxococcales bacterium | reverse complement strand
CGCGCCCCGAGACGCCCTTCTGCGTGCGCTGCCAGTCCTCGAACGAGCGACGCTGAGCCCCCGCCCTACGGTCCATCGCGTCACTCGCTCTGGCCACGCTGGACCGGGTTGCCTACTATCCGTCGATGCGCCACCTCGCCTTTGCCTGCAGCCTGCTCCTCGCCGTCTCCGCTTGCGGCGGCTCCTCGACCGCTCCCTGCACCTCCAGCACTGAATGCGGCGGGAGCGCGACCTGTGTGGACGGCGTGTGCGTCCCACGCGCGGACGCGGGCGGGGACGGTGGCACCACAGACGGCGCCGTGGACTCCGGCATCGACTCGGGCCCCGGTGTGGACGCCGGTGGCTGCGCGCCGACGGAGGAAGTGTGTGCGCGCGCCTGCTGCGGTGCCGGTGAGATCTGCCGCTTCGACGCCTGCGTCTCCGACCTCGGTCCCTGTGGGAGCGGCGACGACTGCTCCGGTGACAGCTACTGCCTCGAGGGTCGCTGCGTGCCCTACGGCGTGCCCCCCGGCTACGACCACGACCCCATGTGCAGCCAGTCCATCAGCATCGACGCCATCGCGCCCGCCGTGCAATGCCGCTGGACCGGACCCCCCGCGGGCGATCCCAAGCCGAACGAGATCCAGGTCATGTCCACACCCGTCGTGGTCGACTTCGACTTCGACGCTGACCCGACCACGCTCGCGCCTTCGATCATCTTCGCCAGCTTTCCCACCGCCGGCAGCTATCGACAGCCCGGCGTGCTGCGCGTGATCGATGGCGCCACCTGCGAGCAGCAATTCTCCTTTCCGGATCCCGAGGACGCCGTGATGAGTCCGGCTTCGGTCGCCCTCGGTGACATCGACGGCGACGGCCGCGCCGAGATCGTGGCCGTGGGCCAGACGGGCGGCCTGAAGGCCTTCCGCTACGATGCGACCACCGGCGTCTTCGCGCGCATCTGGACCTCGGCCGTGTGCGATGGCGCGGGCGGGCGCGTCGCGGACAACACGGGCGGCCCCGACGAGTGGCAGGGGCCGTCGATCCACGACCTCGACGACGACGGCGTGCCGGAACTCATCTACGGCAACACGGTCTACGGCCCCGACGGCTGCGTCATCACCGCGAGCCTCGGCTACCGCGCCTACAGCCAGGGCGTCGTACCGGTGATTGCGGACGTCGACGAGGACGGACGCATGGAGCTCGTCGCGGGAGACGGCATCTGGGAGTTCGACCCCACCACCCACGACTGGGTCGCGGAGAGCTACTTCACGGGCACGCAGCCGCGCGGACAGGTGGCCATCGCCGACATGGGCGACTTCCCCCTCGCGTCGCTGGGCGGCACGGACTACCCGGAGCTCGTCGTGATCTCCGCGGGCGCCGCGCGCGTGCAGACCCTCGAAGGCGGCGTCGTCTTCGGGCCCGTGGCCA
>JAACVI010000514.1 GCA_009992505.1 Myxococcales bacterium | reverse complement strand
CGCCGTGCACAGGTCGTCCGTGCAAAGGTCACCGTCGTTGCAGTCGTGCGGATCGCAGATCGGTCCCGAATCCACAACCGCCGAGTCGGCGCTCGCGTCGGGGCCCGCGATGCCGCCTTCGGAGCTCGTGCCCGCACGCGGGAGAGCGCAAGCGGCAGAGAAGACCAGCGTCAGTGTGCACGCCCAACGGCACGACGGGGACCAGGTGTCTAAAGTCATGGAAGCCTCGCTGAGAGTGTAGCGGAAGCGGCGCCGGAAAACAGCCGGCGTCGTCGTTCCTGACGCAGATCCCGTGCTCGGACTCGAGCCTGGGCGTGGTGGGGGCGAAACGCGCAGGGGGTGATAGGGCGGAGGCTGTCTACGACCGGCCCTGGGCGCTAGGCTGCGGTCATGCATGAACGTGATGGAGAGGCACGCGGGCGTATGCGCCTGCGCGGAACGATGGCTTTGCGCGCACTGCCGCTGCTGCTGTGGGTGGCGTTGGGACTGGGCGCGGGCTGCGGCGACGACGCGAGCCCGACGGACGCGGGCACGCTGGACACGGGCACGATCGACGGTGGCGCGCCGGCGATCGACGTGGGGCGACCCGAGTGTGAGAACCTGAACCCTCGCTACTGCACCCTGCCCTTCCCGTCCTCGCGCTACCTCGCCGAAGACGCCTCGACGGCCACGGGCAAGCGCGTGGCCTTCCCGGTGGAAGCGCTGCCGAAGAACCAGGAGGGAACAGCGCCTGTCAGCCTGAACCCCTGGAACGCCTTCGATGGCTTCAGCCCGCTCACCCCCGGCATGACCTACTACGGCCGAGCCCTCGACGGCTCCGACCTGGTCGACGAGCTGCACATCGCCGACAGCCTGGGCGACTCGTCGACGACGATCTGGCTGGACGCCGAGAGCGGCCAGCGCGTGCCCCATTGGGCCGAAGTCGACGCCTGGGACGACACACCCGCGGACGAAGCGGCGCTGTACCTGCGACCCGCGACGCGGCTCTTGCCCGACCACCGCTACATCATCGCCACGCGCCGCCTGCACTATGCGGACGGTGAGGCCGTGCCTGCTTCGGCCTACTTCGCGGCCTTGCGGGACGGAGTCACGACGACGGTGACGGAGCTCGAGGCACGACGGGGCCACTTCGAAGACATCTTCAGCAAGCTGGAGGCCGCGGGCGCTGTCCGAGGCGACCTGATCGAGGCGTGGGACTTCACCACCGCGTCGGATGAGTCGTTGATCGGCGACACCCTCGCCATGCGCGACGACGCTCTGAGCCGAGTCGGCGACCGAGGCCTCGGCTGTACGGTCACCCGCGTGGAGGAGGACGTGAACACCGAGGTCTGGCGACGCGTGCGGGGCACCTTCACCATTCCCAACTACATGACGACCCCATACGAGGGGTCGACGGCCAACCGCACGGACGGTCACGTGACCTTCAACGGCATGGCCGAAGCGCCCTTCGAGGTGGACATCCCCTACTCCGTACGAGACGCCGTGCTCGCGGGCGCCGGACCGCGGCCGGGCTTGATGTATGGCCATGGCCTGCTCGGCACCGCGGGTCAGGTCGGCTCCGGAGGCACCCGCGTGGCCTTGGCGCGTCTCGCCATGGTCGGCTTCGGGACCGACTTCTGGGGCCTGTCAGAGGCGGACTCGGGCTACTTCGTCAACGACGTCATGACCCAATGGGGCAACTTCGACGCGGTCGGCGAGCGCCTGATGCAAGGCGCGGTGAACTCGGTCGTGCTCGCGCGCAGCTTCCGTGGCGTGTGCGCCGATCTCGACGAGCTGAAGGTGGACGACGCCGGCACGTTGAAGCCGCTGCTCGATCCCGGCGAGACCTACTACTACGGCATCAGCCAGGGCGGCATCATGGGCGCGACGGTCGCGGCCCTCAGCCCCGACATCGAGCGCTTCGCGCTGCAGGTGGGCGCCGTGGGCTACAGCCACCTGATGCGCCGCTCGATGGACTTCGAGGACTTCGAGAACATCTTCCGCCTCTGGTATCCGACGCCACTCGACCGGCACTTCTTGATCGCCTCCACCCAGGCGGACTGGGATCGCACGGATCCAGCCTCCTACGTGGGGCATCTGCTGCACGACCCGCTCCCCGGCGTGGGCGTGAAGCGCATCCTCTACCAGACCGCGCACTACGACACCCAGGTCCACAACTCCATGAGCGACGTCTCGGCGCGCATCATGGGCATCCCGTACTTCAGCCAATCCGCCTACACGCCCTGGGAGCCCGCAAGCACGACGACGGGGCCGTCCGATTCGGGCTACGTGATCTACGAGCTCATCGGCGCGTCGTCGATTCCCCTCGGCTCGATGCCGCCGGCCATGGACAACCGCGTCCACGACGACCTGCGCTTCCTCGATCCGGTGCTCGCGCAGCTCGAGGCCTTCCTCGAGCCCGACGGCCAAGTCGAGAGCTTTTGTCCTGGCGGCAGCTGCGTGGTCGAGAACGTCCGGCCTTGAGGGCCCAGCCAAAGCCCGCGTGATCCGAGGATCGCGCGGGCTTGCTTGCATTGCTGGGGTCGCGCGGGTTG
>JAACVI010000513.1 GCA_009992505.1 Myxococcales bacterium | reverse complement strand
CAATCCGCGTCGGCCCGCATGGCGTCCGTGCCGCCGACGCTGTCAGCGGCGTTGAGGGTCACCATGTAGGCCAGGAGCGATTCCATGTCCGTGGCCGAGATACGCGACTCCGGGAACGCGGGCATGTGCTCGCCGCCCTCGCGGGTGCGCTGACGAATCGACGCCGCGCTGTCGTGACGGTCGTTCAGCGCGGGACCGCGCGCGTCCGCCGCGCCGGTGTGGCAGCTGGTGCAGTAGGTCTCGTACACGGCCTGGCCGCCGGCCACGTCCGTCGAGGCGATCGGGCCCTCGTAGGACGCCTCACCGCCGGAGCTGCTCTCGCCGCCGCCGGAGGTCGAGCTCCCGCCGCACGCCGCGATGCCGAGGCTCAGGCCGGACAGACAGATCATCATCAGAGTCGTGTTTCGTGTCATGGACAGGTCCGATCTATTTCGATTCAAGCCGAAGGTCCACTGGGGGCCGGGCGCCGGATCTGTACCAGCTCTCGCTGTTGAACGCGCGCCGCCGTGTCGTCATCGCTCACATCGCTGTGGCAAGCGGCCTTGCCCTCGCCCGCGCCGACGGCGAAGGCCGTCTTGCCGGCCAGTCGATGCAGCTCTTCGGCCGGCAGATTCCCGCGCTGCTCGAGGATCGCGCGCTGGGCTTCGGTCAGCCCGGGTGACTTCAGCACGCGCTCGCGCGCGAAGCCCTCGGCGTTGCCCGCGGCGAACTCGCTGATCTCCTTGGAGATGCGCACGGAGCACCAGTCGTGTCCGCACATGGCGCAGAAGTCGGTGTCGACGTCGAGATCCTCGTCGTGCAGGGCGCGCGCCGTGTCGGTGTCGAAGGCGAGCTCGAAGTGCTTCTCCCAGTTCAGGGCCGCTCGAGCCTTGCTGAGCTGATCGTCCCAGTCGCGGCTGCCGGGGATGCCCAGGGCCACGTCGGCGGCGTGCGCGGCCACGCGGTAGGCGACGCAGCCTTGCTTCACGTCCTCCTTCTTGGGCAGGCCGAGGTGCTCCTTGGGCGTGACGTAGCAGAGCATGGCGGCGCCGTGATACGCGGCCGCCGTGGCGCCGATCGCGCTCGTCAGGTGGTCGTAGCCGGGGAAGACGTCGGTGACGAGCGGCCCGAGGACGTAGAAGGGCGCGCCGTGACAGAGCGCGCGCTCGAGCTTCATGTTGTACTCGATCTGATCGAAGGGGACGTGTCCGGGGCCTTCGACCATCACCTGACAGCCCTTGCGCCAGGCGCGCTCTGTCAGCTCCCCGAGGGTCGTGAGTTCGGCCAGCTGGGCCGCGTCCGTGGCGTCGGCCAGCGCTCCCGGCCGCAGACCGTCCCCGAGGGAGAAGGTCACGTCGTACTCGCGCATGACGTCGCACATGGCCTCGAAGCAGGCGTACATCGGGTTCTCGGCGTCGTGGTCGAGCATCCACTTGGCCAAGAGCGAGCCACCGCGCGAGATGATGCCGGCGACGCGATGGGCCACCAGCGGCACGTGCGCCATGCGCAGGCCAGCGTGCACCGTGAAGTAGTCGACTCCCTGCTCGGCTTGATGGCGGAGCGTGTCGAGGATCACCTCTTCGTTCAGGTCGTCCAGGCTGCGGCCGACGATCATGGAGTAGATGGGAACGGTGCCGATGGGCACGTGGGACGCCTTCAGGATCGCCTCACGGGTCGCGTCGAGATCGCCGCCCGTCGACAGATCCATCACCGTGTCGGCGCTCCAGCGCTCGGCCCAGAGCAGCTTCTCCACCTCGGCCTCGGTGCCGGACGAGACAGGGGAGGCGCCCATGTTGGCGTTGACCTTGGTGCGGCTGGCGCGGCCGATGGCCATCGGATCGAGCTGGAACTCGAGGTGTCGACGGTTGGCCGGGATCACCATGCGGCCCGCGGCC
>JAACVI010000512.1 GCA_009992505.1 Myxococcales bacterium | reverse complement strand
GCTCCCCGGTCGGCGCGCCGGGCGCATGCATGGGCTGACAGCGCGCCGCCAGCGAGTATGCTCCCGCTATGCCGAGCCTGAAATGGGTCGCGAAGCGGGGACGCCCCCGGGTCTTCCCGATCTTCAAGAAGATCACCACCATCGGAAAGGGCGCGAGCAACGACGTCTGCGTCGAGGACCCGTCGGTCGCGGACTTCCACGCCCAGATCGTGTTCGACGGGCGCGACTTCAACCTCGCGGAGGGCGCCAAGGGCGCCGACGTCGTGGTCAACGGCAAGAAGCGCCGCCGCTCGAAGATCTACCACAACGATCGTCTGGAGCTGGGCGACGCCGAGCTCGTCTTCTCGGTCTACGACGAGGTCGGCCCCGGCATGGAGGGCGAGCAGCCCGACGTTCGCGCGGAGCTCGCGGGCATGCACAAGCTCAGCGAGTTCAACCGGCACCTGCTGGAGATCCGGCGCATCCCGAAGCAGCTCGAAGCGCTTCTCGACGCCGTCGTCGAGCTCACCGAGGCCTCCAAGGGCTTCGTGCTGATGCTCGACGCGGAGGCGCCGCGGGTGACGGTGGCGCGCGGCATGGAAGGCGAGAACCTGCCCACCAGCGTCCACTCCCTGTCGGACTCCATCCTGCGCCGCGTGATCGAGACCCGGCAGCCGGTGATCGTCTCGGACGCTCTGAACGACACCCAGTTCAGCACGGCCGAGAGCGTGATGAACCTGAAGCTGTGCAGCGTGATGTGCGCGCCCCTGATGGCGCAGGGTCAGCTGCTCGGGCTCATCTACGTCGGCAACGACAACGTCGTCAGCCTGTTCGAGGAGTCGAGCCTGGACGTGCTCACGATCTTCGCGGGCCAGGCCTCGCTGATCCTGCAGAACGCCATCCTGCTCGACGAGCTCGAGAGCGATCGCGACCGCCTCGCGGGCAAGCTCGACGAGCAGCGCTTCGGCGACATCATCGGCAGCTGCCCGAGCCTGCTCGAGGTCTACCGCAAGGTCGAGAAGGTCGCCGGGACGGACATCAGCGTGCTGATCACGGGCGAGACGGGCACGGGCAAGGAGCTGATCGCCCGCGAAGTCCATCGCCGCTCCCCGCGCGCGAAGAACCCCTTCATCGTGGTGAACTGCGGCGCCATCCCCGAGAACCTGATGGAGTCCGAACTCTTCGGGCATGTCCGGGGCGCGTTCACGGGCGCCGTCGCCACGCGTTCAGGCCGCTTTCAGATGGCGGACACGGGCACGCTCTTCCTCGACGAGATCGGCGAGCTGCCGCTCCCACTGCAAGTGAAGCTGCTGCGCGCGCTGCAAGAGCGCGTGGTGATGAAGGTCGGCGACACCAAGACCGAGAAGGTCGACATCCGCGTGGTCGCCGCCACCAACCGCGACCTCGAGATCGAGGTCACGGAGGGGCGCTTCCGCGAAGACCTCTTCTACCGGCTGAACGTGATCAACCTGCACCTACCGCCCCTGCGTGAGCGGGGCGACGACGTGCTCGTGCTCGCGCGCTTCCTGCTCAAGACCTACGCCGAGGAGTTCGGCGTGAAGGTGAAAGGGTTCACGCCGGGGGCGCTGGCTGCCCTGCGCCGCTACCCTTGGCCGGGCAACGTGCGTCAGCTCCAGAACCGCATCAAGAAGGCCCTCGTGCTCGCGGACAAGACCATGGTCGGCGCCGACGACATGGATCTGGGAGAGAACGCCTTCGAGGCCATCGTGCCGCTGACCGAGGCGCGCGAGGACTTCACGCGCAAGTACATCCTCGAGATCCTCGAGCACAACGGCGGCAACCGCACGAAGACGGCGCGCGACCTCGGTGTCGACCCGCGCACCATCTTCCGCTACCT
>JAACVI010000511.1:1614-2216 GCA_009992505.1 Myxococcales bacterium | reverse complement strand
AGAATTGCGGCGGCTGTGGGAAGACCTGCCTGGGAGGGAAGGGCACCGCCTGCGTGCTCGGCTCCTGCGTGTGCGGGCGCGTGGACTTCGGCTGTCTGGGCACCGATGAGAGCCTCTGCTGTCCAGCGCGGACGACGGACGGTCTGCCCTACTGCGCCAACCTGCGCACCGACGGCGACGACTGCGGAGCCTGTGGCGCGGCCTGCGACATCGACCAGGCGAATATGTGCGCCGAGACGCTCTGTGTGTGCGGCGCCGCGCGCGGACCGTGCACGGGAGCGCCGGATTCGCGCTGCTGCTCCGATGGGCTGGGCGCCGCGTTCTGCGTGGACACGACGTCGGACACGGATCACTGCGGCTCGTGCGGGAATCGCTGCGGCTTCGGCGAGACGTGTATGGACGGTCTCTGCACGCTGGGCGTGGCATGTCCCAGCGGCTGCTCCGGCACGGGGATCTGCTGTCACGGTGTGTGCTGTGTTCGCGCGGCGTGCGCGCGCGACGCCTGTGGGTCCGGCGCGGACGCGGGTGTGACGGACACAGGTGTGACGGACACAGGTGTGACGGACACAGGTGTGACGGACACAGGTGTGACGGACACAGGT
>JAACVI010000511.1:0-1603 GCA_009992505.1 Myxococcales bacterium | reverse complement strand
GTGACGGACACAGGTGTGACGGACACAGGTGTGACGGACACAGGTGTGACGGACACAGGTGTGACGGACACAGGTGTGACGGACACAGGTGTGGTGGCCAACGACGGGATGTGGCTTTGGCTCGGGAGGTGTGCATGAGCGTGACGAAGGTGCGCTACTTGATCGTGGGCGCGGGGATCTCGGGCCTGGCCTTCGCGGACCGCGTGCGGGACGACGACTACCTCGTGCTCGAGGCCGCCGCCGAGATCGGGGGCTACTGCAAGACCGTCGCTCAGGACGGCTTCGTGTGGGACTACTCGGGTCACTTCTTCCATTTTCGCCATCCGGAGATCGAGCGCGAGCTTGCCGCGCGCATGCGGGACCAGCGCATCGTCACGGTGCGCAAGGACAGCCGCATCCGCTTCGGTGACGGCTACGTGGACTTCCCCTTCCAGAAGAACATCCACCAGCTCCCGCGCGAGGATTTCCTGGCCTGCCTCGTCGATCTGCACTTTCGCGATCAGGCACCAGCGCAGAACTTCCGCGAGATGCTGTACGCGCGCTTCGGGCGCGGCATCGCCGAGCGCTTCCTCGTGCCCTACAACGAGAAGCTCTACGCCACGGACTTGGCCACGCTCGATGCCGAGGCGATGGGACGCTTCTTTCCCTACGCGGACGAAGACGAGATCATCCGAAACTTCACCGCCGCCGACAACGCCAGCTACAACGCGACCTTCACCTATCCTGAAGGCGGCGCGATTCAATACGTGCACGCGCTGGCCTCGGAGCTCGATCCAGCCCGCATTCGCACGGGCGAGCCCGTCGTCGCCATCGACCCCCGCGCTCGACGCGCGACCACCCCAAAGGGTGAGATCGAGTTCGAGTACCTGATAAGCTCGGCGCCCTTCGACAAGCTCTTGCAGCTCGCCAAGGTCGACTTCGACCCCAGCATCTACACCGCCAACCAGGTAGAGATCTTCAACCTGGGCTTCGACGCCAAGGGCCCGGAGGACGTGCACTGGATCTACTATCCGCAGCGCGACCTGCCCTTCTACCGCGTCGGCTTCTACGACAACATCATGGGCACGTCGCGCATGAGCTTGTACGTCGAGATCGGGCGGCCGCCGGAGTACGAGCTCGATCCCACGCGCGTCGACGAGACGCTCTCGCAGGTGCTCGATGGACTTTCGCGTGCCGGCGTGACCACGGATCAGAAGCTAGTCTCGAGCCACCACGTCTTGCTCGATCCTGCCTACGTGCACATCACACGCGCCTCCCGCGCGGACGTGGCCCACAAGAAGCGCATCCTGGGCAGCCGGGGCATCTACTCCCTCGGCCGCTACGGCGGTTGGACCTACTGCGCCATCGAAGACAACATCGTCGAAGCGCGCGAACTGGCCGCCGCGCTCACGGCGTTCTAGGCGCCGCGTCCGTCGCTGCGTCGGTCCTCATCGCTGCGTCGGTCCTCATCGCTGCGTCGGTCCTCATCGCTGCGTCGGTCCTCATCGCTGCGTCGGTCCTCATCGCTGCGTCGGTCGGCGCGCTGGCCGGTACGAGCAAGGCGTGGTCCAGCTCGAGGCGCACCTCGTCGTCGGCGCCGTCGAGCTCCAGATAGATCGAGCCA
>JAACVI010000509.1 GCA_009992505.1 Myxococcales bacterium | reverse complement strand
ATCACCATGATCTACGGCAACGTCGCCGGGCTCGCGCAGACGAGCGTGAAGCGCATGCTGGCCTACAGCTCCATCGCCCACGCCGGCTACATCCTGGTGGCCGTGGCCGTCAGCTACGCCGCGCGCGAGCAGGCGGTGGCGTCCGTGCTCTACTACCTGATGGCCTACACCGTCTCGAACGTGTTGGCCTTCGGCTCCCTCATCCTGCTGGGCTCCTATCGCAAGGAGTCTGTGAGCTACGAGGATCTCGCGGGCGCGGGCCGTCGTCATCCGCTGGCCGCATTGCCGCTCGTGATCGGCGTGCTCTCGCTGATGGGCTTCCCGCCCACCGCGGGCTTCTTCGCCAAGTACTACGTGCTGACCACGGCCCTCTCGGTCGGTGGCGGCATGGTCTGGGTCGCGATCATCCTCGTGCTCTCGAGCGCGCTGGGCGCGTACTACTACCTCAAGGTGATCGTCTATCTCTTCATGAAGGAGCCGCAGGCTGGTGCCCCCAGGGCCGTGCCCATGCGCTCGGGCTACGTGGCCTTCGCGCTGGTCCTGGCTGGCTACTTCGTGATCAAGATGGGCGTGACGCCGGAGCCCTATCTGCGCATGGCGGTCGACGCCGCGCAGAGCTTCCTCTCCTGAGGGTGGGCGTGAGCGTGCGGTCCACCCTGCTCGTCCTCGCCTGTCTCTCGGGCCTGACGGGCTGCGGGAGCTGCGCGGGTACATCCGTGGCGGACGCTGGCGCCGACCACGCCAACGTCCCCCAGAGCGCGAGCTCGCTGGGCGTGGTCGAGGGCGTGGTGCGTCTGGCCGACGGTGCGAGCCTGCCGCATTACACACCCGAGCAGCTCGGTCGCCGCGCGGGTCAGCCCTCGCTCCCCGACGCCTGTTCCCCGCCTCTCGAGTCCGATGGCGAGCCCGTGCAACGAACGGCCGAGGGTCTGCTCGCGGGTGTCATGGTCGCCGCCACCGGCGACGCCGACGCGTTCGAACGCGCGCTGCCGCCTCGCGCGCCCGCGGTGCAGGAGGTGCACCTCAACGACTGTCGGCTCACGCCGCGTCTGCTGGTGGCGGTACGCGGTGACACCCTGCGCGTGGTGAATGACGGCGCCTACCCCTTCCTGCCCACGCTGGGCGACACGCCCTTCTTGCGCGCTCTGCCCCAGGGGCAGCATCAGGACTTCGGGCTCGATCGCGGCGGCGTGCGTTCCCTCGGTTGCGCGTTCGCGGCGCCCTGTGGGCGCACCGAGATCGTCGTCGTCTATCACCCGGTCTTCGCGGTGACCGAAGACACAGGGCACTTCCGCATCGACAACGTGCCGCCTGGGCAGGGCGTCGAGCTGCACGCCTGGCATCCGCTCTTCGACGAGGCGCGCACCAGCGTCGACGTGGTCGCGGGCCAGACCGCCCACGTGGAGCTCGT